>NZ_JAUBOY010000009.1:44517-149724 GCF_036700465.1 Microcoleus sp. T3_A4
AACTGGAGAGGAACAGTTTACTCTCAATGGTCACACCAGTTCGGTAAATGCAGTAGCCGTCACTGCTGATGGCAAGCAGGCGATTTCTGGTTCAGATGACAATACCCTCAAAGTGTGGGATTTAACAACTGGAGAGGAACAGTTTACTCTCAATGGTCACACCAGTTCGGTAAATGCAGTAGCCGTCACTGCTGATGGCAAGCGGGCGATTTCTGGTTCCTATGACAATACCCTCAAAGTGTGGGATTTAACAACTGGAAAGGAACAGTTTACTCTCAATGGTCACAGCAGTTCGGTAAATGCAGTAGCCGTCACTGCTGATGGCAAGCGGGCGATTTCTGGTTCAGATGACAACACCATCAAAGTTTGGGATTTATCGAGTGGAAATGTCATTGCCAGTTTCACGGGTGAAAGTTCGATCGCATCTTGCACCATTGCACCCGATGGAGTAACAATTGTGGTCGGCGACGCATCCGGCCGCATATATTTCCTGCGGCTAGAAGGGGTGGAGGAACTAACATGAATTCCTCACCTCTGCCAACTCCCATCTCTACCGATTCTTACCCAAAAGAATTTCAGCAACTGCTGCGAGAAAAAACCGAGAATTTTGCAGGCCGCAAGTTTGTTTTTTCTGCGATATCCGACTTTCTGAACTCCCACAGCCGCGGTTATTTCACAATAGTCGGCACTCCCGGCTGCGGCAAAAGTTCCATCCTCGCCCAATATGTCAGCGCCCATCCTCGCAGTATCTATTACAACGCTGCAGTTGAAGGCAAAAATCGAGCTGAAGATTTTCTCGCTTCAGTCTGCACTCAACTGATTGACAAATACCTTGCCGCCAATGGGGAAACATCCGAAATTTTCAATCTCCGATCTCAACTTCAAAATATCGAATCCCATGATGGGAGTTGGTTTCTGTCTTTGTTGCTTCAGCAAATTAGCGATAAATTAGCCGTAGCTTGCGACACGGCACGTCATCGCCAAAAGTTGATAATAGTCATTGATTCTGTAGACGCGATCGCCCGCACGAGTCAGCCTCCCAGCACAAATCTGTTTTATCTGCCGAGATATTTGGGCGATCGTACTTATTTTATCCTCGCCCGCCGCCCGTTTTTGAGAGAGAAATCCGGTTTGTTAATTGAAACGCCCTCTCAAACCCTCGATTTAAGAGATTATCCCGCCCAAAATCGCGAAGATGCCCTGAACTACATTCAGCAATACCTATCAACCGCACCGGATTTAACTCAACCCGAATTCTGCCAACAACTCGCAACTCTCAGCGAAGACAATTTCATGTATCTGAGTCAGATGTTACCTGCCATTAACGAGAATTCACACCCCGATGCTAATCTGGGGGAATCCTCACTTGTCTCTGAACTTCCTCCCGGTTTAGCAGCGTATTATCAAAACCACTGGCTGCGGATGAGAGGTGATGGCTTATCGGCCGTTGACTTGTCTGTGCTCAATGTTTTGGTAAAATCCACAACAGGTTTATCTGTAAGTGCGATCGCCAATATAATTGATCAGGATGAATACGATGTTGAAAAGGTGTTAGACAATTGGATCGAGTTCTTAAATAAGCACGAAATCGGAGGAGAAATTTGCTATAGTTTGTATCATAATAGTTTCCGCGAATGGCTGGAAAAACAATCTATTTTAGAATGACGAGTTTACCTAGACTTGCATTTCTTCTCTTCAGTCCGCGCAGTCGGACTTTGTTTGTGTAGACGCGATTTCAATCGCCGAGTTATATCAAAAACAATACAACAATGAAACCAGCAGTATTTCTTGACAGAGATGGCGTTCTCAATATCGAAGCCGGCTACATTCACAAAGTAGAAGATTTGCATTTAATCCCCGGAGTCGCCGAAGCTGTACGCCGTTTAAATGACAAGCAAATATTTTGCTGTTTGGTTTCCAATCAATCCGGCCCGGCGAGGGATTATTATCCGGTTAGCCACGTAGAAGCTTTGCACAAACGCCTCTGTCAGCTATTAGAAAATGAAGCAGGAGCAAAGTTAGATGCTCTTTATTACTGTCCTTATTTAAGCGAAGCAGAAGGCGGAACCAACCCAGAATTTACGCGGTATACAACGTGGCGAAAACCGAATACAGGGATGTTGGTAGCCGCTGCTTGGGAACAGGATTTAGATTTGCGAAATAGTTTTATGGTGGGGGATAAAGCGACTGATGTTGATATGGCTCACAATGCCGGCTGTACTGGTATTTTGGTGCAGACTGGTTACGGAGAAAGCGTGTTGAGTGGGGAGTATCAGCACCATACTAAACCTGATTTTGTTGCAGCAAATTTAGCCGTGGCGGTGGAGTGGATTTTGCAACACTTTGATTAGGGTTTGTAGGGGTATTTAAGTTCTTTCTCGTTGAGTCCTACAGGAAAGTGCTACGTAAGGAAGCGCGACTGTGAAGGTTGTACCGATGCCCATTTTGCTTTCGCAGGCGATCGCGCCTCCTTGCAATTCCACAGCTTTTTTAACAATTGTTAATCCCAAACCATTACCTTTAATCTTCCCAGTATTCTTGCAGCGGTAAAACATTTCAAATATTTTCCCTACTTCAGTTTCTGGGATGCCCATACCTTCGTCTCGGATACGCATAATTAGTAAGGGAGAGTTAATATTGGTAAATTGGGAATTGGGAAACAAACACTGAGGAGATAAGCCGAAAATAGCTTCTTTGTCTCCTTCGCTTGCTGGACGGCATTCCAATTCCAAGGTGACTTGCCCGCCGTTGGGAGAATATTTGATGGCATTGACGATTAAGTTAGAAATAATGCCGTGCAGCAATTGTTGATCTAACATCGCGCTGGTAACATCTGAAGGGATTAATGTTAGTTTGTGCTTGGCTTCATTTCCTAACTGCAATTGATCGAGCAAGTTTTGACAAAACTCGATTAAATTTATCGGTAATGGATTGCATTTGAGTTGGCCTGATTCTGCCCTGCCCATGAAGAGCATATCGTCGATTAGCTGGTTCATCTTTTGGGTAGCTGAGTGCACCAGCCGCAGGGTTCTAACTTGGGATTCGTCACTGCTGCGAGTTCGATCGAGATCCAGAAGTTCCGCAGAAATTAAAATCGCGTTGAGCGGGTTCCGCAATTCGTGAGCGGCCATGGAAATATACTGGTTTTGGCGGTGCGATTTTTCTTCCACCGACTCTCTGACTGCTTCCGCAGCTTTGAGAGATTCTCGCATCTTGGTTTCGATTTCGTGTCTGTGCATGGCAATCTCGATCGCCACCCGCAAATCATTTTGTTGAAATGGTTTGATAATATAACCGAACGGATCTGTAAGTTTCGCTCTTTGCAGTGTTTGATCGTCGGCATAAGCGGTTAAAAATATTGTTGGCACATTTCTATTAGTTCGGATTTTATCGGCTGCTGTTACCCCGTCCATGTCCCCTTTAAGCACGATATCCATCAAGACTAAATCGGGCGGGTTTTCTATCGCTTTTTGAATAGCTTCTTCTCCTGAAGAAACTGTAGCTGTGACTGCATATCCCAGTTTTTTCAATCGACCTGCTATGTCTTGGGCTACAATAACTTCGTCTTCTACAACCAAAATTTGTATAGGGTTCATTTTTCGTTAAATACGCTGCCGATAATTTAACTCTTGGAAAATCAGAGTGTAGCAGGTTCCCCGCTGACTGTCAATGGCAATACTTGCCTCTAATTGGTAAGCCAACATTCTTACTAATCGCAATCCTAATGTTTCAGTATTTTCCACGTCAAAATTAGCCGGAAATCCGCGACCGTTATCTTGAATAATTAAATGAAATTGATGACTACTTGTTTCATTAAACTTAATAGAGATCTCACCATTTAAATTAGATCCAAATGCGTATTTTAAAGAGTTAGAAACCAGTTCGTTAATAATTAAGCCACACGGAATAGCGGTTTCTATGTTTAAATAAATGGGGTCAACTTTGAGGTTAAATTGGATGGAAGTGTTGCCACAACCAAAAGATTGATACAAATTAGCAACCAAATTTTCGACATAGGGGGACAGGGCGATCTGATCGAGATTTTCGGATTGATACAATTGCTCATGAATCAAAGCCATTGAATGGATGCGAGTCTGGCTTTCTTCAAATAAAGTTAGCGTTGCTTCGTCTTCAATATATTGAGCTTGAAGCTGCAGCAGACTGGAAATTACCTGCATATTATTTTTGACTCGGTGGTGAATTTCTTTCAGCAATACTTCTTTTTCGCGGAGTGCTCCTTGAATGCGGGCTTCGGTAAATTTGCGATCGCTAATATCTTCGCCAATACCCGCGATGCGGTAAATTTTGCCCGATTCGTCGTAAATGGGAAAAGCTCGATCGCACACCCAGCGCATTGTGCCGTCTGGCAGAAAAATGCGATATTCGGTACTGGTGGACTCGCCCTGCAACACTCGCCCCATTGCCTCTTCCAACAAATGTTTATCTTCTGGATGCACCCACTCCATCATTTTTAAGGGCTCAGCATACAATTCTTCGCGACTGCGCCCCCAGATTTGTTCGTAAGCTGGACTCAGATACAATAAATCGGTGAATTCCGCAGACATTAGCCAGACGGAATCTTGGATAGTTTCTGCTAACTGGCGGAAGCGTTCTTCACTTTCGCGGATGGTTTTTTCTGCCTGTTTGCGTGCGGTAATATCTACTGCAATGCCCACGATGCGGTAAACTTTACCCGATTGATTTATAATCGGAAAAGCCCGATCGCGAATCCAGCGGATTTTGCCGTCCGGCCTGACAATTCGATATTCTATCTCGTCTTCAGACTCAATTTGTCTAGTTAAATTACCAATAACCCGCTCGCGATCTTCTGGATGGAGGGAATCTGCAAAAAAGCGCCCGTTAGCATACAAATCAGCGCAGCTTCTGCCCCAAATCTTTTCGTAACCCGGACTGATATAAATAATTTCCTGGGGTTGAATGCCTACCATCCAAAACACGCTTTCAATGTTTTCTGCTAGCTGTCGGAACCTTTCTTCGCTTTCTTTCAGCGCTGCTTCGGTTGCTTTGCGATCACTAATATCTTCTGTCACTACTACATTATAAATTGCCCCACTCAGCGGTTCTTGGATGAGCGATACAGTAATATTTACCCAAACTACAGTGCCGTCTTTGTGCAGCAAGCGTTTTTCCATTTTAAAACTGTCAATTTCCCCGGCAAATAATTTCTTGTTTTGTTCTAAATCTGCATCTATATCTTCTGGGTAAGTAACGTCCATCCAAGTGCGCGACAGCAGTTCAGTCGCAGTATATCCCACTATCTCGCAGAATTTTTGATTGACTCGCAAATAGTGGCCTGTTTCGTCAGGGTGGGTAATGCCGACTGCCGCTTGTTCGACGGTTGCCCGAAAGCGTTCTTCGCTATCTCTGAGGGTTGCTTCTGCTTTTTTGCGATCGCTAATATCCCGCTGCACGCCAAAATACCCGACGATTCTGCCGTGGGAATCATAAATGCAAATATAGTCGCCTTCCACCCAAATTAGATCTCCGTCAAACTTGCGATTGTCATTTTCGATATGAATCCGGCCTTCATCAAAAAATTGCTTGATTATCTCTCTGCTGCCAGTAAAGTTGTTGGAAAATAAAGAGTCAAGCGTGCGGCCAATAAACTGTTCCCTAATACCTCCGTATTGGGCTATCAAAGCATCATTTGCCTTCGTTACCCGCCCGTTAGAAAATATGTAATCCAAGACCTTTTCTTTGTCAACTGTATCGTCCCAGTGTACTGGTTCGTCCAGCATCACAAAGAAAAAGCCATCTAAAGATTGCGAGAAAAACAATTCTAGCTGTTCCTGGCTTTCCCGCAGAGCTTCTTCGGCGCGCCAGCGAGAAATAATTTCTTCCTGCAATTGACTATTGGCTGTTTTTAAGTCTTCAGTGCGCTTTTGATATTTAATTTCTAGCTGATTTTTGATTTCTTCCAGCGCTATTTCTGCCTGTTTTTTTTCGGTAATATCTTGAGTAAGAACCAGTCCTGCAAAAATTTCTTCCCGGTCGTTTTTGACGGGAGCAATTGTTGTTGAATAAACGCGATTGCCGTATTTATATTCAAAAGTATTCTCTTTTCCTGCCAGAGCTGCGCGATATGTAGTCTCAAAAAGGGGCAAATCTTCAGGTGGCGATACTTCCCACAATGTTTTGCCTTCCAACTGTTCTTTGGACAAACCAACTACTGCCAAACCTTGACCATCAACCAGAGTATAGCGCAAATCGCGATCGAACAAAAATACCGAACCATTCGGATAATGTTTGATGAGAGTTCGGTACATTTCCTGGCTTTTTTCCAGAGATGCAATTAACTGAATGCGATCGTCCTCGGTGATATCCGATTCAGTTGCCCAACCCGAAATGCCAGGATTCTCGACTGCTTTGAGTTGTGCTTCTAATTTCTGGCACAATTCTCTCTGCTGTTGCAAATCCTCTTCAAGTTGTAGAATTTTTGCTTTTTGCTCTGCTACTAATGCTTCGCAGGTTTCCAGAGGTCGATCGATCTTGGTAGGATCAATACACATAAGCGCTCTTTGTTTGGCAGTTGCGGACTTGAGCTTTTTCAAGCCAATACTAACAAAGCTCAAGCCTTCACTGCTAACTTAATTAATCAATCTTTCCTGACTTCTGCCCAAAGCCTTCTACTTTTCCTTTATTTAGGAACTCCCGCCGTCAAGACTTCATGACTTTCCAATGTCACCAAAACATCATCTTCAATTCTCACGCCAATACCGCGCCATTTTTCAGGAACCTCCGGCTGTCCTTCAACGGGTTTAATATAAGGAGAAATATAAATCCCCGGTTCCACCGTCAGCACTTGTCCTGCCTGCAAAACTTGCGGATTTTCGCCGTACTGATAAACCCCGACATCGTGTACATCCAATCCCAGCCAATGACCAGTGCGGTGCATATAAAATGGCTTGTATTTCTCTTCTTTAATTATCTCTTCAATGTCCCCCACCAAAAGTTTTAAATCCATTAAACCTTCCACCAAAACGCGCACCGCTGTTTCATGAATTTTGCTGTAAGGATTTCCGGGATATACTTGACTAATTGCCTGCAATTGTGCTTGCAAAACTAAGTCATAAATTATCTGTTGTTCGGCTGTAAATTTGCCGCTAACAGGAAAGGTGCGAGTAATATCGGCGTTGTAGTACCCGCAAGCACAACCGGCATCTATTAGCAACAAATCGTTTTCCTGCATTTGGCGGTTGTTTTCGATGTAGTGGAGGACGCAGGAATTGTAACCTGATGCAACAATTGAAGGGTAAGCCGGAGTGCAGCCATTTAAACCAAAAGTATGTTCTATTTCAGCTTGAATTTCATATTCGTATCTGCCCGGTTTGGCGAATTCTTGGGCGCGGTTGTGGGCTGCAACTGAAATATTAGCCGCTTTTCGCATTAATGCTAATTCTGTTTCGCTTTTCACCAGCCGCATCGGGTGTAAAATGATGTTGGAATCTTCGATTGCTGTGGGGCCTGTGCCGCGTTTCGGGTAGGTTGCCATCAAGCGCTGCCAGTGATTGAGGACTGTTTGGTTGAAAGTACGATCGCGCCCGAAGTGATAGTATATGCGATCGGCTTTTTCTAAATATTTCGGCAATTTTTCCGCAAGTTCGGCAATGGGGAAAGCTTCATCCGCGCCGTACAATTCTTTAGCGCCTTCTACTCCGGCGCGATAACCATGCCAAGTTTCTTTTTCCAAGTCTTTTGGCTGCACAAACAAAACAAACTTGTGTTCTTCGTGGTGCGGCGCGAGCACTGCTACCGCCGCAGCTTCATTGAAACCGGTTAAGTAGAAAAAATCGCTATCTTGTCGGTATGCGTATTCTACATCGTTGTGCATGACGGCTGCGGGCGCGCTGCGAAATATCGCTGTCCCGCTGCCAATTTTTGCCATTAATTGTTCGCGTCTTTGCCGATACTCTGTGGGGTTTGTCATCCGATTTTAGATTTTAGATTTTAGATTTTAGATGGAATTTAATATTAACACTCATCCGATTTTAGATTTTAGATTGATTTTAATATTAACACTCGGCGGTTTAAGCCGCTGAGTTTACGGGAACACAGGCACAACCCGCAAGCTAAGGGTTGAAGATATAGTTACTCTGTGTTTTTTTTCTACTTATTTATTCTCTTGTTCTGCGATCGCCAATTTACAAGTATAGTCAACTAGCCGAGACAAAGATGAGTTGCGATCGACTAAAGTCCATCTCGGATCGAAATTCGACCAATTTTCGCCATCTTCGCTAACTCGGACGGTTCTAAACTGTCGCTGCTGGCAGTAGACTTCCATTTGCGCCAACAATTTCTGGTTCCTAAACTTTTGAGTTCCTAAAATAGTTCTGACTGGATAAGAGGGAGCACCGGGAATATCGGATTTGCTTAATTCAACGCTGCTGGAGTCGATGCAAATATCTACAAAACATCTTGATTTTTCGGCGCGGGCGCTCAAAGTATTGAGTGAAAAAAATATCAAAGTTGCTATTAAAAAATATGACAGATTCTTAGTATGTATGGCAAATGTAGTATTCATCTGCGTTAATTGGCGTTTAGGGGCGGTTTAATATTATTGACAGTTTAATAAAAAAGTAGGGACGTGGCAATAGTCTTGCGTCCCTACTTTTTAAAGACACAGCAAGGCCGTGTCCCTAATTTTTAAACAAGTCTTAAAGCTGAGGAACGTATTGTTCTTTTTCAGGAACAAAAGTGTATTCAGAGACGATTAGGCGCAACTCTTCGCCGTCGATGGTTTCTTTTTCAATTAACAAATCGACTAAGCGATCGATCACAGTGCGATTTTCGCGAATAATTCGGCGGGCGTCGTCGTAGCAATGATCGACAATCGATCGAACTTGTCCGTCAATCCGAGAGGCTATTTCTTCGGAATATTCCGATCGCGCTGTGTAGTCGCGGCCGAGGAAAATTTCGCTTTGCTGGGCTTCCAGGGCGATCGGGCCCAAGGTAGACATCCCATAGCGAGTCACCATTTGCCGCGCCATACCGCTTACTTGCTGCAAGTCGTTGCCGGCACCGGTGGTTACTTCGGCATCACCGAAAACTACTTCTTCGGCTGCGCGGCCACCCAAAGCACCGCTAATCCGGGCTAAAATTTGCGATCGAGAAATCAAACCTTGGTCTTCGCTGGGCATGAACCAAGTCAAGCCGCGGGCCTGTCCGCGAGGAACTAAGGTAACTTTTTGAACAGGATCGTGGGCTTGAATGATTGTACCGACGATCGCGTGGCCGATTTCGTGGTAAGCAATCAAGCGCTTGCTCTTGCTGTCCACCAAAGGAGTGCCTTCCATACCTGCTACCACGCGATCGACTGCATCGTCAACTTCGAGCATCGTAATCGCTTCTTTGCGGCGGCGGGCGGTTAAAATAGCCGCTTCGTTGAGCAAGTTAGCCAAATCAGCGCCGGTAAAACCAGGAGTGCGACGGGCGATGGCGTCCAAAGAAATCTCTGCAGACAGCTTTTTGTTGCGCGCGTGAACTTCCAAAATTTCCAAGCGGCCTTTAATATCCGGCGTATCTACGCTAACTTGGCGGTCAAAACGTCCCGGACGCAGCAGCGCCGAGTCGAGCACGTCGGGGCGGTTCGTGGCAGCAATGATGATAATGCCAGTATTGCCCTCAAAACCGTCCATTTCGGTCAGCAACTGGTTCAGGGTTTGTTCCCGTTCGTCGTTACCGCCACCGATACCGGCGCCGCGCTGGCGACCGACTGCATCGATTTCATCGATAAAAATGATGCAAGGAGCATTTTCTTTAGCTTTCTTGAACAAGTCGCGGACGCGGGAAGCGCCGACACCGACGAACATTTCGACAAATTCAGAACCGGAGATGCTGAAGAAAGGCACGCCGGCTTCGCCTGCGATGGCTTTTGCCAGCAGGGTTTTACCGGTTCCGGGAGGGCCAACTAGCAACACGCCTTTAGGAATCTTCGCCCCGACTGCGGTGAAGCGTTCGGGTTTTTTGAGGAATGTCACCACTTCTTGAAGTTCTTCTTTGGCTTCCTCAACGCCTGCTACGTCGTCGAACAGTACGCCTGTTTTAGCTTCCATTTGAAAGCGAGCTTTGGATTTGCCAAAATTCATGGCTTGGCCAGGGCCGCCGGGAACGTTGCCACCGCGGCGGAAGAGGAAAAACAGCCCTCCTACTAACAAGAGGGGAAATACTAGATTGCCTAAAAGTCCCCAGACAGCGCCGTCGTTACGCAGTGGGTGAGTGTCAAAGCTGATTTTGGAGTCTCTGAGCCTAGAAACCAGTTCCGGGGCATTTGAGGGCAAGTCTACCCGCCACCGCTGCTCGTGATTGTCCAGTTCGGGATCGACTGCTAGGACAATAGCCGTCCGGCCTCCGTCGTAAAGGTCAACGCTGGTCACTCGACCGGCGTTTAAGTAATCTAAGAATCGACCGTAGCTCAGGCGGGTGCTGGCGGTGTTCTTGCTCATTTCAGCGGGGGATGGGGCAAAGGCCCCCTGCCACAAGAAAAAGCCGATGACTAAGGCGGGTAAAGTCCAAAGTAGTATAGTTCGCCAAGAAATTTTCATAAATGCGGATGCCTTGAATTTGGGACAGATCGGGTAAGATCGCGGTGTCGGAGAAGTGCGACAAAAGTTTACACTCAGAATCTTAACTAAATTTAACTTAACAATGCACTCTCAGGCAACAGAGCTTCGAGGACGATCGCTCCAGAAAAAGTTAGGTTAGTTACGGTAAGGGCGATCGTCCCGAATATAATGTTTGGTGCTGATTTCGATACCGATCTAGGTAGAGTTAGAAGAATCGCCGCAAAACCCACTGTCTTTAAGCGTGGCAGTGTCAAGGGATAAGGCATGATAATGGTGAGGCTCAGTGAGGTAACACATTTCAATGACAACTAGACAGCTTGTTCCTAATTCGGCTATGCTGACCCAGCAGACTAAAGTCGCTTCTAACAAATCGATTATTAGTGCTGATTTGGGTCGGACGGCAACTAAAGCTTGCGTGAGTCGCAACCCAAATAGCGTTGTTTTCATCCCTGCCAACGTGGCTACTATGCCCGTGGAAAAGGTGCGGGGTGGCAGCTTTGAGTCCAAAGCAACAGACCCTCTGTTGGATATGTGGCTGGAGTACCAGGGCAGGGGTTACGCTATAGGTCAATTGGCGGCAGATTTTGGCGCTAATCTCGGTGGCGCTGACCAGTCGAAAGTAGTAGATGCTTTGGTTAAGGTCTTTTCCTGTGCAGGATATTTCCAGATGAAGGGCGAAATAGCAGTTGTGCTGGGTTTGCCGTTTTATTCGCAGGATCAGTTTGAGAAGGAAAAGGAAGAGATTATCAGCCAACTGCGCTCTCCCCACGTTGTGGTGTACCGGGGCGAGCGTGTGGATATTAATATCAGTCACGTTTGGGTGATGCCGGAAGGGTTCGGCAGCCTGATTTGGTGCGAGGCTCAAGATAACAAGGAGTTTACGCCGGAATTGCCGGAACTGTCGGTGGCTGTTGTTGATATCGGACACCAAACTACCGATTTGTTAATGGTCGATCGTTTCCGGTTCGCCCGGGCGGCTTCAAAGAGCGATTCCTTCGCAATGAACAAGTTCTACGAACAAGTTGCCTCAAAGATTCCGGGGGCAGACCCTCAATCTCTGTCTTTACTGGAAGCGGTGAATAAACCCGAAGGCCAGCGTTTCTACCGTCCCAGAGGAGCGACTAAGCCGACTAATTTAGATCCGATTATTAAGGATTTGCGGGAGGCTTTCGCTAACGAACTGTCCGAACGTTTGGTGCAGTGGCTGCCCGAACGTGTGACGGATGTGGTTCTGACTGGCGGTGGCGGCGAGTTTTTCTGGGAGGTTTTGCAACCTTTGCTTAAAGACGCCAATCTTAAGGCTCACTTGGCTCAGCCTTCTCGGAAAGCTAATGCTTTGGGACAGTTTATTTATGCTGAGGCTCAGCTAGCCACGATAAAGTAACGCATTAAGGCTTGAACCCTATGGCACTGTGGGCAAAAAATAAGGCGAATTTCTCCGTGGCGTTTACGGAAGATGCTGCGGATCAAACTTTGCTGGCCGCTATTGAAAAAGAGTTGGCTTTCACGAAGTATCAGACTTTCAGCAATCTCTGCAAGCAAGCTTTGTGGCAGTTTTTGTCTGTATCTGAGTCTGCTAGCTCTACACAGAGCTTTCAGCGGTTGGAACAGCGTATTGCTGAACTTGTGGTCAAATTTTCTGAGTTTGAACACAATGTTTCGGCAGAGGAATTAAGCCGTTTGGAGGGACTGGAACATCACCTTAGTCAACTCAGCGCGCAGTTGGATCAGTTGCAGGGGAGTGTTAACAGTAAGTTTGCTCAAGTTTCTTTTGCCCCAGTTTCAAAAGTAGTAGAGCCTGGCCCGATTGAGTCTGAGTCTGTTGCGGATGATAATGTAGTGTCTGATGCTGAAGTTGTTCCTCCTCGGAATTCCGATCCTTTGTTGGAGCGTTTAAGTTCTTTGTTACCCCAAGATTTCTAAAATGAGGTAGACCAAGGCTAAAAAGCCTTGAGATGTGATGTTGGTGGCCCGCTGTTGGCAGCAGGTACTGAATACAGAAACAAAGCGATCGCTCTTTTGAAAAAAAAGGGCGATCGCTTTGTTATTTGTCCGTTGTCCGTTGACTGTTGACTGTTGTCTGTTGTCTGTTTTCTGTGGTTATACCAATTTTAAAAAAGAATGCAACAGTATTCTTGTCCCCCCGCAATGCAGCGGGGGGGCTAGGGGCGGTCGAAGAGTGTTGCACGATTTTAGAGAAATGGTATTACCAATTACCAATTACCAATTACCAATTACAATTATTTGATTAATCCTAATTTTTGTAATCGCGAACGAATGGCACTAGGCTGTCGCTGAAATCTCTGAGCTAATTCGCCAATTTGTTGACCGCTAGCATATTCTTTTTTCAAATTCTCGTCTTCATCCTGACTCCACTTGACATAAGCTCTGGGATATTTCTGGCGAATTTTCTCATTCTGGGTTTTAGGTCGATAACCATTCTTTTGCTCGGCATTCAAACCAGAACCAAGCTGTGGGTTAATTTCCCCACCGCGACTAGCTAGCGCTTCTTGGACCCGGTTGGGAATCACAGCAATTTCTTCTGAGAGTTCCGCCAAAGCATTGTCTACTTTTTGCTGAAGTTCTGTTAGCTGCCGCTGCTGCAAATTTCCCCACTGCGGCAGTTCGTTGATAAACTGCTGCAAGTCCAGAATTATTGTTGTCAAAGTTTCGACTTGTTGCAACTCCGGTCGCTGTTTGAATTGGCGGCTGGTGAGTTCGATCTCGCTTTGAATCATTTTAATAGTTTTTTCTAAAATTATTAGTCGCTGGCGCAGGTTCTCAATGGCTGAAATTAGAGAGTGTACGTTTTCTCCAGGCGCAACATTGAGATTTTCGCGAGATGTTTGAGCAAGAGCTTCGTCTAAAGCATTTACAGCAAGTTGCAATTGCTCGATCGCGCGATCGGTAGTAGCTGCTTGTTGATTTACGCGATCGAACGTGGCCGCCGTACTTGCTTTAACTTGCCTGTGCAGCTTCTGCCGATTCACAAAATTCAACACCAACGCAATCACTACAGGCACTTGAGCATAAACGCTCTGTTCCCAAACCAAGCTAGCAGCCAATCCCACAGCAGAGGCAGCAATAAAAACCACTTCAGCAGTTTCTAACAAATTGCTGGACCTGGGATTTTGGATTTTCGTTGGTGAATTGGATGATGACATAGGCTAATACCATTTTAGATTTTAGATTTTAGATTGTAGATTTTAGATTGGGAATGACTGATGAAGCTCGGAGTTTAGAGCACGGGCTTATAGTTGCATTATTTTTTTCAACTGGTACAAGTATGCGGATAAAAATAAAGTACGCGCGATGGCAGATATCCGGTATGTAATCGCACGTAAACCCCGAATTTAGCAGTGGTGAAAAACAGATTAAGTTTTTTATTCACAGCCATGTAATTAAATATATTAAAGCTGCAAAATTTGTCGAGCTAAAGTGAAATAAATCAAGACCCCGAGGACATCAACTGCGGTGGTAATAAAAGGAGCAGACATTAAAGCCGGGTCTAAACCCAAAGAACGAAATAGAAACGGCAGAGCTGAACCGGCAAGAGAAGCTAAAATTGCGATCGCAAACAAACTCACTCCCACCGCGAGTGCCACTGGTAAACTCCCTTGCAAAGTATAAGCCCAGCCCGTCGCTACAGTCCCCAATATAGCTCCTAGCAGCGCTCCCGCCATCCCCTCGCGAACAATTACTTGAAACGGCCCCATTGCTGTAATTTCATCAGTGTTCAAACCGCGAATTACAACTGTTGAGGACTGAGCTCCGACATTGCCTCCAGTGCCAGTCAGCAGGGGAATAAAAGCTGCTAAGGCGACTACTTGGTTCAAAATATCTTCTTGAGCTCTAATAATTGCGCCGGTGACAGTATTAGTTAAAAGCAGAACAAACAGCCACACGACTCTTTTCCGGGCAACAGTGATTAAGTCGGTCTGAAAATAATTGTCGCCGCCGGACTGGACGCCGCCCAAGGTATAAATATCTTTGGCTGCTTCTTGTTCTAAAATGTCGATCGCGTCGTCAACTGTAATGATCCCGACCAGCCGCTGTTCGCGGTCTACAACGGGCACAGCTAAAAAATCGTAACGCTGGATCAGCCTAGCTACTTCTTCTTGATCCGTTCCTGTTTGAACAGAAACTACGTCGCGGGTCATAATTTCGCCGACAGTTTTGTCCAAGGGGGAAGTGACTAAATCCCGCAGGGATAAAATACCGGTCAAGCTGCGTCCGGCGTCGGTGACGTAAAGAGAATAAATTGTTTCGGTAGTTCTAGCCAAAGAGCGAATTCGGTCTAAAGCTTGGGCGACGGTAAAGCTTTCTTTGAGAGAAATATATTCCGGGGTCATGATCCGACCGGCGGTACTGGCTTCGTAACCCAAAAGTTGAGCCGTAGCTTCGCGTTCCGTCGGGCTCAATTCACCCAACAGGCGACGGACTAATATTGCCGGCAGTTCGTCAAAGAGTTTAGCTCGATCGTCCGGGGACATTTTGTCTACAATGTCAATGACTTCTTGGCGTTTGAATTTTTCGCAGAGGGACTGCTGAACGCTGGAGTCGAGATATTCGTAAACTGCGATTGCTTCGTCTTTGGAAAGCAAGCGGAAAGCTATTACTTGCATGGTTTCTGGCAGGCCTTCGATAGCTTCAGCTATGTCTGCTTCCTGCACCGGGTGCAAAATCGCTTTTGCTCCTTTAAAGTCTCCTTCTTCCAACAGGGCCCTTAACTGCGATCGAACTAATTCCCGCAGTTCTTTTCGCGCGTAGGTGGGTAGAGAAGACGATTGATAACTTTTTTCTGTCACTGATGACCCTCCTAAACCTGTGCTGCGCGCCTTCCTGAATCCAGTTTAGAGCGTATTGACGCCACTGGTTGCAGCGATCGGACTTGCCCTGACAAGATCCGCACCTGACCCCTATTCTTCTGGTGCGCGCCGAGCACCTTGCCCGATTTGGGATCAAATACATTTATCTTGATCGGCGACACTCATCGGTAGAAAAGGAGAATTGCGTCCGAGCACTTTTTCCAACAGGTTCGTCGAACTTTGATTGCGAATAAAATTATTGACTGTTTCTTTCCATTCAGTATCGCTTGCTGGTAGAATCATGCCGTAAGAAATGCAGGTTAAAGGCTGCTCCGGTATAACAGAATATTGGTTTGGAGTTAAACCCTGTCTCAGCGCTTCTCCTACTAACAGCATTCCGTCGCTAGCGAAGGCATCGATTGCTCCGGATACCGCATCTTTTACACCCGACTGTCTGCCCCCGATACCTTGATAAATTCGCTGGTTGGCTAGTTGATATCGGCCTGCAATGAATTGTTGGGTAACAGAACCGCTTAGCACGCCAATGGTCACGTCTTGCAGGAATCCTGAAGGGTTGACTCTCAGTCTGTTTTCTGGCTTGACTAACAGATAAGTGCCGCTGTATAAAAAAGGCAGTGAATATGCAATCCCGCTGGGGGGATTTTTTAGAATTGTATTAGGCCCGCATTCTAGGTGAGCGCGTTTGCTGGTTACGCTGCGGAAGCGCCCTTTTTCCGCTGATTCGTTTAGATCTGTTTCTACTTTTTCTAAGCGGATGGAGCGATTTAATTTTTTTTCTAAGTCAGCTCGAAAAAGTTCTAAGCCTTCCATGCAAACTCCTTGCCATTTTTCACCTTCTAAGTAGCCGAAGGGAGGAGCATCTTTTCGGATGCCAACTTTGAGAATGCCGGTTTGCCGAATTTCTTCCAGTGCTGTCTGGGCTGAGGCAACTGTAGGTAAAGCAGCAGGAAATAATATCGAAAATATTGCTGTAAATGCTGCGAGTTTGAGGTTTTTCTTGGCTAGCATTGATTTCATTCGTTGAGCATCCGAATAGATATTGTACGGGTTTTTAATATGATACGCAAAAAAACCATATTGTCAATATATTTGGGTGTTTGTATTTTGAGTGAGCCTCGTATTTTTGGTGGTGCGATCGGCTAACTTCAACCAGCACTGTCTAAAATTAAGTTTCGGGGGTTTGGCAGCAGAAAAGTATCGCCTGCTTTAATTAAGTCGCCAGAGCCGAGAATTGACGGCCGCTTTCGCTCAGCTTTGGCTTCTATATTGCAGTCCTATTTTACCCGAATCAAACCAACAATTGATATTTTTCTTGTGCCAAACGGTAAAGTGGTCGCCACACCAAACGGTTAGTCAATACAACCAACAACGACATCACAGAAGTAGCAGCCAACAGCAAGGGAAAATTCCCAGATGCCGTAGCCTGAGAAATAGTTTCTCCCAAACCCTCTGTCGTAACAATTTGACCTTTAAACTGCACGTACTCGCTGACAATACTTGCATTCCAAGCACCGCCAACTGCTGTAATAATTCCTGTGATTAAGTAGGGAAAAATTCCCAGCAAAATTAAAGTTTGCCAGCGCTGGATTAGGGATAGTTTGTAAACTTGTGCAGCTTCAAATAACTCCGAAGGTATGGCTTGAGCGCCCGCAATAACATTAAACAGCAAATACCACATTGTACCCAACATCATCAGCGCCACAGAACCAATTTGCAAGCCGCCTCCAGCGTGAATTAAAGCTAGTAGCAATACGGGAAATAAAGCAGTTGCCGGTACAGAAGCTGCTATTTGTACTAATGGTTGCAAAATTTGAGCTAAACGGGGATTTCGACCGATCGCCACTCCGACCGGCACTGTCCACAACAGCGATAAAAATAGCGCGCAAATGACGCGCAAAGCTGTGAAAAATGCACCTGTCATGACTTTTTGCCAGTCAGACAAATTCAGCAATCGCAGCAGCAGCACTGCTTCCCAAGTTCCCCAAAGCACAATGACGGCAAACCCGCTAACAAATATCCAATTTATCCAATTTCCGATGCGGCTTTTTTGTCTGGAATTTGTTGGGAAATTAACAGGTGCAAAAGCTCTGGCCAAACCGACCTCAAGACTGTCACCGATCGGCGAAATACGCGACTTGAAAACCCGCAGTGTCGCCGATCGCCTGAAAAAATCTAACACATTTGACTGCGGTACATTGGTAGCTTCCACCGCTTGATATTTAAACTTTTCTACCCAAGCAATCAAAGGCTGCCAGATGAAAAACTCTATGGCTATAATCACCCCAATTAAGACTGCTAAACCCCAGCCGATCGCCCCAAAATTGCCTTCATTGGCTGCCTTGCCCAAATAGGAACCTAGTCCGGGCAAATTAAAGTTTTTCTCCCCCAATGTAAAAGATTCGATCGCAATCAAAAAGAACCAGCCGCCCGCCACTGACATGACGCTATTCCACACCAGTCCGATCGCCCCAGCAGGCAATTCTAATGTCCAGAACTGCTGCCAAGCATTGAGCCGATAAACTTGAGCAGCTTCCTTAAGTTCTTTCGGAATCCCGGAAAGCGACTGATAGAAACTAAAGGTCATATTCCACGTCATCCCAGTAAAGATTAAGATAATTGATGCAAGTTCTACGCCAATTCTTTGACCGGGAAATAAAGTGACTAGCGCTAAAACAACTCCCGGCAAAAAAGATAAAACAGGAATCGACTGCAAAATGTCTAACAAGGGAATTAAAATTTTCGCAGCCAGGGGAAAACGGTAAGCAGAATAAGCATAAACTAGGGTAAACAGCAGCGATAAAAAATAGGCGGCTGCCATGCGTAAAAGAGTCTGGGCTGTATATTCTGGCAAGACATTTAGGGTGGTCTCAATTTTGAAATTTGGGTTGTAGTCACTGCTGAATTGAGAAGCTGTTTGGACAATTGCCAAAATTAGAGAGAAGATTGCTAGAATCAGCAAACCATCTTGCCAAGTCCAAGCTGACCTTTCTAAAGTTTTATTGGCTGGTGTTAGAGGTCTGGTCATAAGAAGTAGTTATTGGTAATGGGGCATCGGGCAATTTTAGATTTTAGATTTTAGATTTTAGATTGAAGAATTGATTAGTAACTTGAATCTAAAATCAGCCATCGAAAATCGAAAATTGGCTTGCATGGGGCATCGAGCATGGGGCATCGGGCATGAGTTATTAGTTATTAGTTATTAGTTATTGGAGGCCGAGCCTCCGGGTATGTATTCCCAGGCAGAGCTTGGGAACAAGACTAAGACACCAATAAATAACAAATAACAACAAACAACTAACAAATAACTACTCAGGTTTATCTTCAGATTCTAAGAAGATTTCGCCCCCTGGCTCATCGTAACTGTATAACTCTGCATAGCGACCCCAGTCAATAGCAGTTTTCAATTGCCGCATTGCTTCTTTGGGGCTAAAGTGGGCTTCGAGAATATCCAAAATCAACTCTTCAGAAATGCGGTGATTGCGCTTGACCTGAAGCATTCGATAAATTTGCTGTACGAGGCGAATATTGCTGAGAATTTGGGTGCGAACAATTTGTTTGCGCTGGTCAATGCCGCCGGCAATAAACTCAATGCCAACTGGAGTTAAAAGGAGGTCGCCTTCTTGAATTACCAGAAATTCCATTAATTTTGCTGCTTCCACGATCGGCAAAATGTCGTCAACCTCTAACATTAATTCTTGACCGAGGCGGTAGAGATCCTGCTCCTTTCGGTCTTCCAAGAGTTCCAACAGACCTGCGATCGCACCGGTTCGCACCTGCGGCAGAGATTGGTATTTAGCGCTTTGAGCGGGTTGAGGTTGAGACACAGTAGCGACACTTTCAGGCGGTGCAGTTACTGTTTCATAGCTCAAGTCGGGATTGGTGAGAATTTTGTAAACTTGGTCTACCAGAGCTTGAAATTCGGGAGTTTTACGATCGCGGTAATGCGGCAAAGTCACCGTCAATTCGGCGCGAATTCGCCCCGGGTTGCGGCCCAAGACTACAACGCGATCGGCTAAAATTACCGCTTCCTCAATCCCGTGAGTTACGATTAACACAGCTTGAGTCGGAATCTTTTTTTCCAGCCACAAATCTAATAACTCAAACCGCAAGTTTTCTGCCGTCAGCACGTCTAAAGCTGAAAACGGTTCATCCATACAAAGCAATTCGGGTTCTACCGCCAAAGCTCTAGCAAATCCCACCCGCTGCCGCATTCCGCCGGAAAGTTCTTTCGGATAAGCATTTTCAAATCCGTCTAAACCAATAATATCAATCATTCGCAAGGCTTTTTGCAGGCGCGGTTCGGCCAATTCTCCTTTAGCTTTTAAGCCTAATTCTACATTTTCTAGTACGGTCAGCCAGGGATAAAGGGCAAAGTTTTGAAATACAATTGCCACCCCAGGATTTAAGCCGACTAAAGGACGATTGTGGTAGAGAACTTGACCGTTGCTGGGCGGGATAAGTCCGGCAATCATCCGCATTAATGTTGATTTTCCTGAACCGGAGGGGCCTAGTAAAGCTACTATTTCGCCCGCTCGGATCTCTAAACTAATTGACTCTAAGATAGAGATTTTTTGACCGTTGGGCTGCTGGTAAACCTTGCTAACTCCTTCTAAGGTGATGAGACCCTCTGTTGCTGTTTTAACTACCACAATTAAACCTCCTATCTTTTGTTTGAGTTTAGTTATTAGTCAGTAGTCAGTAGTCAGTAGTTAGTAGTTAGTAGTCCGCAGTCAGTAGTCAGTAGTTAAAAACTCTGGCAAACTGATAACTGATAATGGCTAATTGATACCAGTTTTGTAAAATAAGCAACTGCCGAAAAGCCTTAACCATGATGCAGTCTGTCATTCTCAATCGAAAATCAAAAATGGTATGACTGGCGAGTATTCAGTCAATTTTCTGTGACAGGTGATCGCTTTTTCACCAGAAACAAGACTGGAAAAATAGCGAGTTGGAGCGCAACTGAAAATATAACCGGCTAAGTAATTGAGCGCTCGTAAACAATTATCATCGCCCAACTGCCCAGAAATCACGATCAGCCATAGCCTGTGTTAAAGATCCCATAGGCGGAACCTCTTTTGTTTGCAGGCACGAGTCGAGCTACGGCGGCTTTCAAAATCGATTCCTGGACTCCCATACCTATACCCTATAAAGTCATTCCTAGCAATTCCCTATGCCCATTTCCCAACAATACCAATGGGGCAAACAGTGAAGAAAAAATCACTGCAAACATCATGGCCCAAATGCCGAGGCGATCGAACTTGCCACCCAAAAATCCGGGCTGCGATCGCGTCACTCCCCATCGCCCAAGGGTAAAATATAGGAATCTAGCTGTCAAATGTGATTGCGCTTCGGTGAAAATCAGTCAAGTTGAGATGTGAGACTTCGGTGTAAGCGCTCAGTCGAAGGATGTGAGATTTTAGATGTACTCCACAGATTAATCTGGGAGCAGCAACAAAAGTCTAAAATTTGTATCTTTCCACCACAGGAGTCCGAGGCTTATATTCGTTTTTAGGTAGGGTTAAAGGGAATGAAGGGAAAATCCTCATAGCCATCACCAATCAGCCCTAAAGTATCTAAATAAACCCAAAACATCTCGATCACCCTTCCCCTTTAATTTTTAACCCTCCTGCTTCAAAATCGCAGGGAGGGAGATAGGTTCGCTGAAGTACCAACAGCACTGTCACCCCCAAAAAAGCTGGCACAGCCAAAATCGCAAAGCCGAACCGATAACCAAATTGCTTTGCCCATGCGATCAGCTATCATCAATAAGGAAGCTGGCGATCGCTATTGGATAAGGTGCAGTTGAGCGTCGTCCCCCTCGATTGATCGCGAAATGTTAACTACCTAAATTCTTTCTTATTCACCTTCACGGGTTATACACACAAAGAAGTTTGGGGCAATAAGGGGTTTGACAACTTATTACCTCGCGCGCATTAACAATTAATTAAAACTGTCCATATCACCTACCAGCAGTGATATAAATCCTATCGCTCCAACTATGGTTTCTGTTCAAACTGCCAATGTGTTGGGCTGGGATTTAGACTCTCATATCAAATCATGGAACAGGGAACAGGAAAACCATTTTATGTAGGAATGGGTCTCAAAAGCTGCATCTGAATAGGGTAGAATTATAACAAACCAGATGGAACATTACAAGTTGCGTATTTTGGGATAAAAATTCTCTGCAATCTTAATTGCATTACGGAATGTTTAAACTTGTATCTTTTCCTTAACCATTTTATCTTCTTTACCAAATCTTTATTTTTTTTCTGTAGGGTCTTGTTATCGTTGCTTCAAGCGAGCTTACAGCACTTTGCAACAAGAGTGAAGTACCCCTTAGTTAAAAAATAGGTCTTTATGACACACTGCCCCTGCTGCTCGACTCAAATGCTCCGTCACGTTCGCCAGCATCAAATCTACTGGTTTTGTCGCCAATGTTGGCAAACAACACCTATTTACAATCTGAACAGATATTGCTCATCGCCCTCTCTTAATCTAGTTAGAGGGCTAGGGCTTAATGAACAACATTCTTTGTCGGTGGAATCTAATAGGTCACTTGAGGCAGATAAAGTTTAGATATTGTCTTATGCCTAACTGGTTTTCACGCTCGAAACTTTTTTTTATTGCCTCATTAAATTACCCAACTCTAGCCCAAGAAAGGGAATACAGATCTATTTATCTATCGCTTAATTTATGGTAATCCCTCGACTCAACGTAATTAGAAGTTTATGCCAAACACGACTTAAACGATTGCTACCTCTTTTGCTTGGTGTGGTGGCTTCTCTTGCTGTTTTATTTACGTGGCAACAGCTAACCATCAACGGAGAAATTCACATTGAGCAGTTAATTCAGCAGGAAGCCAATGCGATTCAGTCACAACTGACCGAAGAATTATCAATTCGGATGCTGACACTTCGGCAAATGGCGAATCGCTGGGAAGCCAATGGCGGTACACCAAAGGATCTTTGGGAAGCCGATGCTGAGGCTTATGTAAAGGATTTCTACGGTTATCAGGCGATCGCATTAGTTGATCCATTATTTAAAGTGCGATCGATTGTGCCACTGGCTGGGAATGAGGCAGCGCAAAACCTAGATCTTAATCTGGAAATACGTCGCAAAATCACTTTGCAAGTGGCTCGTGATTTGCGTCAACCTATGTTAACTCGCAATGTTTCCCTAGTTCAAGGGGGTCAAGGATTTCTAGCAACTTTTCCTTTATTTGTAGGGGAGCGGTTTGATGGGTTTATTGTCGGAGTTTTTAAGTTTAAAACTCTATTTGACAGTATTTTAAAAGTGCCATTTGGGTACAAGGTGGCTATATATGATAACACGAATTTGATCTACGGTCAAGAGCTTCTGTCTCAATGTTTACCTCTTAAAACAGTTTTAATAAGAGCCTATAGTGCCGAGTGGCGAGTAGATCTTTATCCAAATTTAGATTTAGTAAAAGAGGGTAAATTTTATTTACCAACAGTTGTGTTAATTGGGGGATTGAGTTTAGTTTGGCTGCTGATTTTGGTCATGTATCTCGCACAAGTTAGTTATCGCGAAGTCCATCAATTCAAAAAAGCCAATCGCCAGTTGCAATGGGAAATTCACCAGCGACAACAGGCAGAAATTGCGATCGCTCGACTAGCTGCGATCGTTGAATCTTCGGAAGATGCCATTCTCAGTAAAGATTTAGAGGGTGTAGTTACAAGTTGGAATGTAGGAGCCGAAACAATTTTTGGCTATACAGCCGTCGAAATAGTAGGGCAATCAGGGAAAAAACTGATTCCCCCAGACTATCGAGATGAGGAAAACGAAGTTCTCACCAAAATCCAGCGAGGAGAACGCATCGAACACTACGATACAAAAAGGCTGAGGAAAGATGGAACATTAATCGATGTCTCGATGAGTGTCTCCCCCATTAAAGACCAAGCAGGGAATATAATTGGAGCCTCAAAGATTGCCCGGAATATTGCTGACCGCAAACAAGCAGAAGCAGCACTACGTGAAAGTGAAGAACGCTGGGAACTTTCTGTACGCGGGAATAATGACGGCATTTGGGATTGGAATGTTCAAACCAACGAGGTCTTCTTTTCAAGTCGCTGGAAGGAAATGCTGGGCTATGAAGACCATGAAATCCAAAACATTTTAGACCAATGGGTTAATTTGATACATCCCGATGATTTGGGATGGGTGATGCAAGCCGTTCAAGATCATTTTGCCAAGAAAACTCCTTTTTATATCACAGAACATCGCATTCGCTGCAAAGATGGTTCCTACAAATGGATTTTGGATCGCGGTCAGGCGCTGTGGGATGATGCAGGTAACGTAATTCGGATGGCTGGCTCTCACACCGACATTACAGAGCGCAAGCAAGCTGAAGTTGCTTTACAGGTAAGCGAAGCCAGATATCGGCAATTGATCGATAACTTAAATGCGGGTTTTGTGATTCATGCGACAGATACAAGCGTCCAATTATGTAATGAAACGGCTGCTGAATTACTAGGGTTTTCAATGGATCAAATACTGGGAAAAACCGTGAGCGATCCGGGATTGCATTTGGTACGCGAAGATGGCAGCGTTATGCCCCTAGAGCAATATCCCGTGAATCAGGTTTTATCCACGGGAAGTTCGCTCAAAAATTATGTTTTAGGAATAAAAAAAAGAAGTGATAGTTGTGTTTGGGTATTAGTTAATGCCTACCCTGAGTTAGATCAAAAGGGTCAAATCCAACGAGTAGTAGTTACGTTTATTGATATTAGCCAGCGTAAAAAAGTAGAGCAGGACATCCAAAACACTCGCAATTTCTTACAAGCACTGCTGGATAATTTACCGATCGCAATTTTTGTTAAGGACGCACAGCCTAAACAATTTGGCGTATTTCAGTTTTGGAATAAAACCAGCGAACGGTTATTTGGCATCTCAGCCGAAAAAGCGATCGGCAAAAGTGGCTATGATTTTTTCCCAACTGAACAGGCTATCTTTTTTGACCAAAAGGATAGAGAAGCCTTTGAGAAAGGTAAGACTGAGGATATTCTTGAAGAAGTCATTGACAGTCATAGTCTGGGCAAACGTTGGCTGCATACGGTGAAGATTCCCATTTACGACGAGCAGCATCAGCCCCAGTACCTACTTTGTTTTTCAGAAGATATCACCGATCGCAAACACGCAGAAGCAGAGCGTAAAGAAATGAGTGAGGTAATGCAAAATGCGGTGTCCGGCATTTCCAAACTGGATGTACAAGGGCGTTACCTCTATGTGAATAAAGCTTATGCTGACATGACAGGCTATCACCCAGAAGAAATGATCGGAATGTCCTGGGAAAAAACCGTAGATCCCGATGAGTTGAAAAAACTGGTTGCAGCTTATTGGCGGATGGTGCAAGAGGGCAGGGTTGAAGTTGAAACCAGAGGAGTTCGTAAAGATGGTTCGGTTTTTTATAAGCAATTGGTGATGATTTCAACTTACGACGAACAGCACCAATTTATGGGGCATTACTGCTTCATGAAAGATATTAGCGATCGCAAAAAAGCCGAACTTGCCCTAGAACAGGAACTCCTGCGGACTAAAACACTTTTCAACACTTCAATGGATGGTGTTGTGGTCATGAATCGCCTCGGAAAAGTCGTCGAAGCCAGCCCCAGTTTTGCGCGGATGCTAGGTTACAGCCTAGAAGAAACCCTGAATCTGAGTGTCTTTGATTGGGATGCTCAATTGACAAAAGAAGAACTACAGCTTTTCATCCTCAGAGACGAGATTATTCCTCTGTTTCAGACGCGACATCGCCGCAAAGATGGTTCTGTCTATGATGTGGAAATTAGCTGGGATCGGGTAGAATTAGAAGGTGAGATGATGAACTTCTGTATCTGCCGGGATATCACCGAACGCAAACAAGCCGAAATCGACTTACACATCTCTCAATCGCGATTTGCAGGAATTTTAGAGATTGCCAGCGATGCGATTATTTCTATCAATACCAATCAGCAAATTACTCTGTTTAACAAAGGAGCAGAACGAATTTTTGGTTACGCCGCTGAGGAAGTTTTAGGGAAACCCCTGGCGATGTTGATGCCCTCGCGCTTTGCAGAAGTTCACCATCAGCACATCAGCGAGTATACCCACAATGGCTCCTATGCAAGGCAAATGGCAGAGCGAGGAGCCATTTTTGGACGGCGCAAAGATGGCACAGAATTTCCGGCTGAGGCTTCCATTTCCCAGATCGAAATCGGCGGTGAAATTATTTTTACTACCTTTCTGCGAGATATTACGGCTCGACAACAAGCAGAGGAAGCTCTGCGCTATCAGAAAGAGATGTTTCAGGCGATCGTCGATAATATCCCAGTGATGATTGCTTTATTTAACAGGCAAGGTCAAATGGAATTGCTCAACCCAGAATTTGAAAACATTTTAGGTTGGTCCCTAGAAGATTGGCAGCAAAAAGATATCTTAGCTGAGTGTTATCCTGACCCAGTTGATCGTCAAAATGTCGGGAACTTTATGTTATCAGCAACCGGCAAGTGGCAAGATATGAAAACACTGACCGCCACCGGACAGCAATTAGAGACATCTTGGGCAAACGTGCGGCTTTCTAGCGGGCATTTTTTGGGCATTGGGCAAGATATTAGCGATCGCAAACAAAAAGAATTGGCACTGCAGCACGCAAGGGAAGCAGCAGAAGCAGCGAACTTGGCAAAAAGTACCTTCCTAGCCAATATGAGCCATGAATTACGCACTCCTCTCAACGTAATTCTAGGATTTGCTCAGGTGATGACCCATGACCCCTCCCTAACTCCCAACCAAAAACAAGACCTGGAAACAATTCGGCGCAGTGGAGATCACCTCTTGAGTTTGATTAACGATGTGCTGGATCTCTCGAAAATTGAATCGGGACACTGCACAGTTGAAGAAAGCGGATTGGACTTAATTGCGCTGCTGCATTCCCTCCGAAATATGTTGGCGGAACGAGCAAGTTCTAAAGGACTTGACCTTTGTTTCGAGATTGCGCCAGAAGTTCCCCAATTTATGCTTGTCGATGCTCAAAAACTGCGCCAGGTTTTGCTGAATCTGCTGAGTAATGCCATCAAATTTACCGATCGGGGAAGCATTAGTTTGCAAGTCAGCATTGAGGCGGACGGTACAGGGGCATTAACCACAACTCGGCCGATTCTCCAGTTTGTAGTCGCTGACACAGGTGTAGGGATGGCATCGGTCGAACTCGATACTATCTTCGATGCGTTTGTGCAAGCCCAAGCTGGGAGACGATCGATCGGCGGTACTGGGCTAGGTCTCACCATTAGCCGCAAATTGTTGGAACTCATGGGCGGAGAAATTTCTGTCAGCAGCACTCTGGGAGAGGGTAGTACCTTCACCTTTACCCTTCCCGTCAGCCCCATCAGTGGAGTTAATGTTACACCCGAAGAGAATAATCGCCTCGTGATTGGGCTGGCTCCCGGTCAACCCGATCGTCGCATTTTGGTGGTTGACGATCAAGCAGAAAATCGCTTGCTAATGGTCAGATTACTGACACAATTAGGATTAGAGGTAAAAGAAGCTACCAACGGACAGCAAGCGGTGCAGATTTGGCAAGAATGGCAACCCGACCTAACCTGGATGGACATTCGGATGCCCGTGTTAGATGGATACGAGGCTACGAAGCAAATTCGGGCAATGGAAGACGGACAGAACAGTATCATTATTGCACTTACGGCCCAAGCTTCCCAGAGCGATCGCGCCCTAGCCTTGGCTGCTGGCTGCAACGACTACATCAGCAAGCCCTTCCGGGAACAGACCCTATTTCTTAAGATGGGGGAATACCTAGGTTTAGAGTATGTATATGAGGAAGAGGACACAGAAAAAGGGGAACGGGGAACAGATTGTTTTCCTTCTGATCTCTGTTCCGTTGCCTCTTCCGTTTCTGATTCCCTCGATCCAATGCTTCTGGCGACATTACCAAAAGAATGGGTGGTTCAGTTGGAAGATGCTGCTTTATGTGGGGATGATTTTGCGATCGTTGGACTGGTAGCTCAACTTTCCTCAGAACTCGCTCAATTCGGTATTCATCTGACCGAACTCGCCAACCAGTATCAATTTGAGAAAATCCTTAATCTAATTCAACGTAATTTCCCAAGTGGAATCCGTCCATTGGATTTATAAGGTGTTGTGCAGTTAAACGTTTGATTAGGACTAGGGAATTAGGAACAGCTAAAAAGAATTAAATTTAATTCTTGGCAATTGGCAAAAAACTTCTTAATTTTTATTGATAACTACTGCTCTAAAATGCCTCATAAAATACCCAATATTTCCCAAATTACTCCTGGCGATTTAACAAATTTAGAGGAATGCAGTGACGAATCCGTGTACGCTCCCGGTCATATTCAGCCACACGGAATCGTTTTATTTATGCAACGAAACAACCTCAATATTTTACAAGCTAGTGAAAATGTCGAACAGTTTTTTGGAATTTCTGTCCAAGAATTATTAGGTCATTCATTGCCAAAAATATTTGGTCACGATCGAGTCCAAGAAATTGTCAGGCAGATCAGTCACGAACAAATAAACATTAATAATACTTTTGATATAAAAATACCTCTAAAAGACGGTAAAATTCAAACATTTAGAAGCACAGTACATCAGCTACCCGATGATTTGATTCTGGAGCTAGAACCCCAATTGACTGTTGAAAATAATCAGAAAATCGATTTTTATCATCATCTGCAAACAGTTATCCTCAACTTTCGCAGTGCGATCGATCTTTCGGATTTAGCTCAAACCATTGCTAGAGAAGTGAAAGCCATCACCGGGTTCGATCGCGTGATGGTATATCGCTTTGAAGCCGATGAGCATGGGGTGGTGATTGCCGAAGAGAAAGAAAGCTATTTAGAAAGCTACCTGGGATTGCATTACCCGGCGATCGATATTCCCGTACCCGCCCGCAAATTGTTTTACCGCAATTGGATACGCCAAATTCCCAATATCAATTACACCCCGGCCCGCCTAATTCCCACCAACCATCCCCTAACCGATACACCGCAGGATCTAACTGCTTGTGTGTTAAGGGGAGTATCTCCCTACCACCTTGAATATTTGCAGAATATGGGAGTTGCTGGGACACTGACAATTTCGTTAATTGACGATCGGCGCCTCTGGGGATTAATTGCCTGTCACCATTACAGCCCGCGATTGGTAGATTACGACACTCGCAAAACCTGTGAATTTTTAGGACAATTTGCCTCGATCGAACTGGTGCACCAGCAACAGCGAGAATTGAACCTTTACCGATCGCAGGCGAAAACTATTCAGGATCAACTTCAGCAGGCATTCCGGCGAGAGTCTAATTTTATCGAACAAGTATTGACCGAAAATGCTTCTCAATTGCTAGATTTAGTTCATGCTCAGGGAGCTGCAATTCTGCTCGATGGTCGTCTGACATTGGTAGGTAAAACACCATCTGAATCAGAAGTTTGCGAACTTGTGCAGTGGTTGCTGCAACAGAACAAAGAACGAGTGTTTGCAACAGCTTCTTTGTCTCAGTTGTATCCCCAAGCTAAGCAATTTAAGGAGCGAGGTAGTGGTGTTTTAGCAATCTCAATCTTGCTATGCTACACCATACAAAAGTCATACCACATTCTTTGGTTTCGACCCGAACAAATTCAAACCATAAACTGGGCTGGTAATCCACAGGATGCTGTGTCGATCGACGAAATTGGAAAAATGCACCTGTGTCCCCGCAAATCCTTTGAACTGTGGAAAGAGACAGTGCGGGAGATGTCTGAGCCGTGGCAGATTGCAGAGTTAGAAGGTGCCGCCGAAATGAGACATATCCTCATGCTGGCGGTGTTAGAATTTTCGCAAGCTGCCCTAGAACACGCTGCAGAAAGGGCAACTATAGCCAACCGTGCCAAAAGCCAGTTCCTTGCTAACATGAGCCACGAGCTCAGAACGCCACTCAACGCCATTCTGGGATTTACCCAGCTTATGAACCACAGCCCCTATATCCCAGAAGAATTTCAAGAGCATTTAGGGATCATTACCCGTAGTGGAGAGCACTTGCTGACATTGATCGACGATGTTTTGCAAATGTCTAGGATTGAAGCCGGGCAATTGGTACTGAGTCGAAGCTGTTTTAATCTGCATCGACTGCTGGGTTCTATTAACGAGATGTTCTCCCTCAAAGCGCCTGAGAAAGGGTTACATCTGAGCAGCGAGTGGGATGCTACTGTCCCCCGTTATGTTTGTGGAGATCAAGCAAAACTTCGCCAAATCTTGATTAATTTGTTGGGGAACGCGATCAAATTTACAACAACAGGAAGCATAGCCCTGCGCGGACGAGCTTTTTCATCAGATGATATGTCATCCGGTACAAATCGCGATCGCGCCACTAATCCACCCGATATTAAACCAACTATTACCCTGTCTCTCGAAGTTGAGGATACCGGATCGGGCCTTTCTCCCTCAGATTTAGAATCAATTTTTGACGCCTTCATGCAAACCAATCGCGATCGTCATGATCGAGGAACAGGTTTAGGACTGTCTATCAGTCGTGAGTTTGCGCGTCTGATGGGAGGCGATATCACCGTGCGAAGCACCCTAGATCGAGGCTCTACTTTTACCTGCCAAGTCGTTTTGGAACTACCAGAGTCCCTTGATTTAGAGGAACCTGAAATTAGCGATCGGATTATCGGGATTGAACCTGGGCAACCTATCTACCGAATTCTAGTAGCAGAAGACGTTCTAGAAAATCGGCAACTGCTGGTGACGCTGCTGCAGTCAGTTGGGTTTGATGTGTGTGCGGTGGAAAATGGGGTAGAGGCGATCAATCGTTGGCAAACATGGCACCCTGACCTGATTTTGATGGACATTCAAATGCCTGTGATGGATGGGTATGAAGCGACGAGACAGATTCGAGCGCAACAGTCATTAGTCATTAGTCATGGGTCATCAGCAGACACGAGAGAGCAAATGTCACAGGACAACAGACAAATGACACGCATCATTGCCCTCACTGCCTATGCTTTTGAAGACGATCGCACCGCCAGCCTGCAAGTTGGTTGCGATGACTACATTGCCAAGCCGTTTAATGAATACACACTTTTCGACAAAATAGCTCATCACTTGGGCGTCCGCTACTGCTACGCCGAAAAATTTCCGCCAGACTCATCAGCTTCGCCACCAAAGATATTTACTCCTGACTTGAAAACCATGCCCACCCAGTGGATTGCAGAAGTTCATGAAGCAGCACTCGATCTTAGTGATAATAAGCTTTATCAACTTATTGCTCAAATTCCCCAGGAGAAACAAGATTTCATCGAAGCGATGACATCTCTGGTCGATAACTTTCAGCTTGAAACGATCGCAACTCTCACCCAGATTTAGGAAGAAGACCATGACAACTCTATTCAAACTTGCCGCCCAAACGAATATTCTCATCGTGGATGATACCCCAGACAATCTGCGCTTGTTAGCCAAAATTCTAGAGTCACAGGGCTATATTGTGCGTAAAGCGCTCAACGGCAGAATGGCGCTCCAAGGTGTTCATCGCGACCCACCAAGTCTGATTTTACTTGACATCAATATGCCGGAGATGAATGGGTACGAAGTCTGCCAAAAGTTAAAAGCATCGGAAGCCAGTGCAGAGATCCCGGTTATTTTTATCAGTGCGATCGAGCGACTGGAAAACAAGCTACGAGCCTTTGAACTGGGTGGTGTAGATTATATTACCAAACCCTTTCAAGAGCAGGAAGTACTCATGCGAGTAAAAAATCAATTACTCATCCAACAGCAACGCCAACAACTGATCGAACAAAATCAACGTTTAGAACACGAAATTCAGGAACGTCTAAAGGCAGAAGCAGAAGTAAGGCAGCTATCCGTGACCGATCAATTAACTGGATTATATAACCGACGTGGCTTCTTTTTATTAGCAGAACAACAACTGAAAATTGCTCAACGCACGCAAACCTCTTATTGTATTTTGTTCGCTGACTTAGATGGTTTGAAAAAAATTAACGATACTTTCGGACACGAAATGGGAGACAGAGTAATTGTTGACGCCGCTCAAATATTAAAGCAAACCTTTCGTGACGCGGATATTGTAGCTCGACTGGGAGGAGATGAATTTGCTTTATTTATTACTAATTTTTCTAGTGATTCATCTACTAATTTTCAGAGTCGCCTGCAAGAAAATATAGATTGCTTTAATCAACAGTCCGAGCGAGGTTATATATCAATAAGTCTTGGTGTGCAGTTCGGGGAGTTAAATAATGAAGTTTTATTAGAACAATTGCTGGCAAAGGCTGACAAACTAATGTACGAGCATAAACGCACCAAACGCTGTTTGAATTCTTAACCGTTCTTTTGATAACCGCGAGATCGGAGCGCCATAAGCATTATTTATTAAATGTGAGTTCAACCGAGAAAGAGTACACTGAAAACAAGATAAGGAAACAGCTTGAAAACTTTAGCCCCTCAGCCGGAAAACACGATGCAGTACACATCATCACACCTAAACCTGACAGGGTGGCAACCGGGTTAAAAGCTCTAGGGAAAAGCCGTCCCGAAACGATTGGCAAACCACAAGGTGATATAATACCGGCTCAAAGCGTCGGCAACGGAACCTAAACTAATTGCGATCGGGTGGCGGAAATTTGGGTATTGCTGCATACAGCTATTGAACATTTGCTAGTTGAATTTGAGATAAATGTGAGATTCAGCGAACTTATGTAAAGTATTGTAGGATTAAATTGGCGATCGCTCTAGCTGTTCGCAATTAAAATTAAGAGAGAGTATTTATGCAAATTGTGCTGGCTGCCTTAGACGATAGTTTAGTTAGATCGTGGGAAAGCACTTGCGGCAGTATGGAAAATGTCAAGATACATCACGGTTCAATATTTGATGTGAAATGTGATGCTCTTGTTAGTCCGGGGAATAGTTTTGGTTTCATGGACGACGGCTTAGAGTTAGAAATTTCGGAATATTTTGGAGGGCAGGTTCTTGAACGCTTGCAAAAACTAATTCAGGCTCGACATCACGGCGAACTCTTAGTAGGAAGGGCAGAAATTGTAGACACCGATCATGCTGAAATTCCCTATTTAATCGCTGCACCAATTATGCGCGTTCCCACAGTTTTAAGAGAAACAGTAAATGTTTATCTAGCAACCCGCGCTATTTTGACTCTCGTAAAATTTGGCTCAGTCCCAGATGGAACGCCAGTCAAACATATCATTGAAACTATCGCTATTCCCGGCATGGGTACGGGAACGGGCAAAGTGCCAGCACATATCTGCGCCAATCAAATGAAAGTTGCACTCGAAGAGATCCTCTTATCTAAGTACGAATTTCCTCAATCTTTACTGCACGCTCAAAGATGTCACCACTTGTTATATACGGAAGAAAGCGAAGATTTGCACGGTGCAAATTGAAATTATTAAATTTGCCCGTTTTATTGTGTTGAGAAACCAAGTTTATTGGTGTTTTTTTTTAGGTATAGAGACTTATCACAAAATTAAGTGCGCTAAACCGTACCTGCAAGTTGGTGGTATCCTACACACGAGAGTAACTTTGGTAGATATAATGTAATAGAACTGAGGTCATTCCAACTAGGTAAACGCGGATACAAAAGTTGATCAAGCTGGAAAAAGAATTGCCTAGTTCTTATTAAATGCCAGAATTCCTTCTGGCGCTACACGTACAAAGTCTGTATAAAAAACCACAATTCGTTCTGGCGCTACACCTACAAAGTCTGCATCCAGGGACTGTGAGATTTTTTGAAAATGTTTACTACCACAGGAGAAGATTGAGATGACAGATCCAAAAGTAACCGAGGAACCAGTTTTAGAGGCAACTCTGGAAACGACGGAGCTCGTCAAAAAAGAGATGCCCGATGCGACTGATGAGGCGATCGCAGAAACTGCGGCGCTGTTTGAAGCAATTAAAAAACGCGCCACCGCCGAAGTGCAAGCAGCGGGCGAACTCACCCGCGAAGCTTATTTAAAAGCTGTGAATAAGGCCTCCGGGGCGATCGAAGAAAATAAGGATCTCGCCCACGAGAGATTCACAGAAGCAGTCAGGCTGATTAAAAAAGAAACTGAGAAAAATTGGCTGGTGGTAGATGCGATTAAAACGCGGGCGCAAGCGCAGGTGCAAGATGCCGGCGAAGTCAGTCGCGAAGCTTATTTGAAAGCAGTGCGACAAGCGCGAGAAGCGGTGGAACAAAATAAATTGATCGAACGCGATCGCATCGAACAAGCTGTTGACCACATTCAGACGGAAGCTGAAAAGAATTGGCACCTTATTGTGAAGCAAATTGAGTCGATCAACACTCGCTTGACAGAAACCGCTAAGTCTGCATGGAATGCGCTAACGGCGTTTTTTGACAAGAAGCATTAAACTCAGATATGACACCCTTTTAAAGAACAGGCAAGATGCCTGTTCCACAAAGATTGAATTTTCTTGTGGAACAGGCATCTTGCCTGTTCATAAAAGGTTTTGACACTAAGCGCTATAATCAAAAAGCTTTATTTTTAATCCATAACCCCCAACCATGAGAAGTTACTACTGCGGCGAACTGCGAAGCGAACACATCGGAGAGACTGTCACCCTTTACGGCTGGGTGGATCGCCGCCGCGATCATGGCGGGGTGATTTTTCTGGATGTGCGCGATCGATCGGGTATCGTGCAAATTGTCAGCGATCCTGAACGCACCCCGGATTCCTATCACGGGGCTGAGGCTTTACGCAGCGAATACGTGCTTAAAATTACCGGGCGAGTCACCGGCCGCCCCGCAGATTCCCTCAACCCGAAATTGCCTACGGGTGAGGTGGAAATTTATGCTGACGAAATTGAGTTGTTAAATGCGGTTCGCAAACAGTTACCGTTTCAGGTGGCGACGGCGGAAAATGAAAGCGTGCGGGAAGATTTGCGGCTGAAATATCGCTATTTGGACTTGCGGCGCGATCGTATGAGTCGCAATTTGCAGCTTCGCCACCAAGTCGTGAAAGCTATGCGCCGCCACCTGGAAGATGTGGGAGGTTTTATTGAAGTTGAAACACCGATTTTAACGCGATCGACTCCTGAAGGTGCGAGAGATTATTTAGTGCCCAGTCGCGTCAATTTGGGCGATTGGTACGCTTTGCCGCAGTCGCCGCAGTTGTTCAAACAATTGTTAATGGTTTCCGGTTTGGACAGATATTATCAGATTGCCCGCTGTTTCCGCGATGAAGATTTGCGCGCCGACAGACAGCCGGAATTCACACAATTAGACATGGAAATGAGTTTCATGTCTTTAGAAGAAATTCTCGAATTAAACGAAGGTTTAGTCTCCCAGATTTTCCAAAGTGTCAAAGGCATAGAATTGCCCCGTCCTTTTCCGCGCTTGACTTACGCGGAAGCAATGGATCGCTACGGTAGCGACAAACCAGACACTCGCTTCGGTTTGGAATTAGTCGATGTTTCCGATTTGATGAAAGATTCGGGATTTAAGGTATTTTCCGGGGCGGTTGCTGCGGGCGGAATTGTGAAAGTTTTGCCGATTCCCGGCGGGAATGATGCGATTTCTAACGTGCGGATTAAACCGGGTGGCGATTTGTTTAGGGAAGCCAGCGAAGCGGGTGCGAAGGGATTGGCTTACATTCGCGTGCGGGATAATGGCGAAATTGATACGATCGGCGCTATTAAGGATAATTTGACGGAAGCGCAAAAACAGGAATTGCTTGATCGCACGGGCGCGCAACCCGGTCATTTGTTGTTATTTGCTGCGGCTGACGCGACAACTGTCAATAAGACTTTGGATAGATTGCGTTTGTTTGTCGGTAACGAATTGGGATTGATTGACAAAGACAAGATGAATCTGCTGTGGGTGACAGATTTCCCGATGTTTGAATGGAACGCTGACGAGAAGCGTTTGGAAGCATTGCACCACCCGTTTACTGCGCCGCATCCCGACGATATTAATGATTTGAAAACTGCGAGAGCTCAAGCTTACGACTTGGTGTTAAACGGTACAGAAGTCGGCGGCGGTTCCCTGCGGATTTATCAGCGGGAAGTTCAGGAAAAGGTGTTTGAGGCGATCGGCTTATCGACTGAGGAAGCTTATAATAAGTTTGGCTTTTTGTTGGATGCGTTTGAGTATGGAACTCCGCCCCACGGAGGCATTGCTTACGGCTTGGATCGGTTGGTGATGCTGTTGGCTGGTGAGGAATCGATTCGCGATGTGATTGCGTTTCCGAAGACGCAGCAGGCGGGTTGTTTGCTGACGAATGCGCCGGCTGGGGTGGATGAGAAGCAGTTGAAGGAGTTGCAAGTGCGATCGACTTATACGCCCAAGTCATAAGCGAATGGGGACTTAGGCAAAGCCTATGTGTCATGCTGAGAGAAGGGAAGCATCTCGCTGGATGCTTCACTACACTGCGTTTTGTTCAGCATGACAGACACTATTCTGCGTCCTGGACTGTCATTGAGTCAAAACTTTGGCTGATACTGTATGCTAGAGTTACATTCCAGGTCTTGAGACTAAAAACGCTATAATTAGCATAATCGAAAATAGGTAAAAACGATGTCAACAGTTTATCGTTTAAAAGCCAGCGAACTCAATCATCATTTTTTAGAACAAATCAAGGCGACTTTTGGAGATAAAGAGATTGAAATAATTGTTTCTGAGTGTGATGAAACAGAATATCTTTTGAAATCAGAAGTCAACAAAAATAGACTTTTAAAAGCTATTGAAAATGTTAAAGAGGGGCAAAATTTAGTTGAAGTTAACTTACAGAATTTGCAATGAGCAGAAGAATTGTTTGTGAATCTTCTGCTTTTGCAGATTTTAATGAATGGGCAAAATTAGACAAAAAGATTTATCGCAAAATTGTAGAATTGATTAAAGATATAGACCGCTCACCGTTTGAAGGATTGGGAAAACCTGAACCTCTGAAATACGAGTTAAGTGGTTTTTGGTCTAGGCGCATTGATAACGAACATCGTTTAGTTTACCAAGTTACGGAGCAAGAAATTGCGATCGTGGCTTGTAAGTATTATTACAGTGAATAGATGTGATTGCGTTTCCGAAGACGCAGCAGCCGGGTTGTTTGCTGACAAATGCGCCGTCTGGTGTGGATGAGAAGCAGTTGAAGGAGTTGCAAGTGCGATCGACTTATACGCCCAAGTCATAATTATGAAACACCTTGACAATTTAACCATTCATCGGTTCCGAGGTCTGCGAGATTTAACTTTGCAGGACTTGGGCCAAATCAACATATTGGTTGGTGGGAATAACTCAGGTAAAACCAGTGTTTTAGAGGCGATATCAACCTATTGTCGCCCCTTAGATCCGCTGGAATGGCTGAACACATCGTGGCGGCGAGAAATCAAATATTCTCGCAAGCCAAGACTGGAGGCACTAAAATGGCTGTTTCCTCAAAAGAAAGAAGAAGAACAATTGGATTTTTACCAAATGGAAACTCGTGTTTCTGGTAATGGTAAGTTTCTAGTGAGAGAGTCGAGGGCAATTTACCAAGAATTTGAGGGAGTGGAATTATCGGATGATGACGAAAGTCAATCCTCAGACGATCTTGGATTTGATAATACTCTGCGAGGTGCAGAAATAGAGCTGAAAGCTATTATATCGGATTCACCAAATGAATTATCTGAATTTTTTGAAATTTGGGAAAATGAGCGTTTAACAAATCGGCGAATTCGCTCAGATGCAATGCTGTCAGTTGATACTGTGACACCTTTTTCTCACCGCATAGAACAGTCACAAGTTGGCTTGCTCTCAGAAGCTATTTTTCAGCGTTTTAAGCCGGAAGTGATTAAGCTATTGCAAGTGATGGATTCAGGAATTATTGATTTAGTGATTCTCTCGCATGGCGGCAATCGTAGCAGTCTCTATATTGACCACAAACAGGTGGGTATTTCACCATTAAGTTCTTTTGGTGATGGAGTACGTCGCTTGCTATTTATTGCTCTAACACTGACAAAAGTCAGAGGTGGAGTTTTGCTAATTGATGAGATAGAAACAGCAATTCATACTGAAGCACTTCGCAGTTCATTTGCTTGGATTGTGCAGTGGTGCAAGCAAATGAATGTTCAGTTATTTGCAACTACTCACAGTTTAGAAACAGTTGATGCGATGTTGGATGCTAGCGATACGGAGACGGACTTAGTTCTTTATCGTTTAGAGAAACAGGAGTCACAAACTAAAGCCGTTAGAATTGAACGGGAAAGATTGCAAAGATTGCGGGAGGATTTAGGTCTGGAGGTTCGCGTGTGAGATATGCCATTATTGGAGTAGAAGGCCCGCACGATCAGGCATTTGTCGGCAAGGTTCTCAAGCTTTTGGGTTTTAAAGATTTTCGGGAAGAGTGGGATAAATTGGATAAGTTGACAAGATTGGATATGTCAAAAGAATTGGAAAGTAAATTTGATAAATTCTGGCACAAATTTATTCCTAAGTATCCCAAACAAGGAAGCTTGTACAAACGTCTTAATATGCCTTCTATTCTGTTCACAGAGAGCCTATCGGTAGCAATTTATGAAGGCGAAGGAAGCAATATTGTGACTAATTTGGATGACATTTTGTCTGCTAATTCTGAGTATCAAACAAACTTGGCAGCATTCGGGATAGTTGCCGATTGTGACAAATCAACTCCCGATCACATTGTCGCAACATATTCTAACAAGTTCCGCAGTTATTTTCCTAATTTTCCAGTTAACCCTGGTGTTGTAGATACTAATAGCCCGCGTACAGGAATCTATGTTTTGCCAGACAATCAGCAGCAAGGTGTTTTAGATACTTTACTGTGCGAGTGCGGACAGATAGCTTATCCCGCGTACATGGAGAAAGCTAGTTCATATCTAAATGAGTTCTCACAATCAGATATAAAAGCTTTAAAATGGAAAAATTTCGATAGACAAAAAGTTTTAGTGGCTACTGTTGTCAGCGTTCTCAAACCCGGCAAAACTAATACAGCAAGTATTGCTGATAATAATTGGGTGAGCGAACAGACACAGCAGCAGGTTCCGGCTTTGGCAAATTTTATTGAATTTTTGAGCCAACTTTTGGAATTGAGTTAAGGGTCGATCGCACTTCTGGAATCCGTGCGATCGCCCTCAAAGATTACTCTTTCCAGTAACGGGTTAAAATCCGAATTACCTCACCCGCTATCGGCGATGGTAGAGGCGGGCTCCATTCCCCAACTTCTGCAAAACCTAAAACGTGCAACAGATTAACAATGCTGTCTACCGCTTTGGGAACGCCACACAACAGCAAACGAATCGGTTGTTTACCTTGAGGTACGTCAGGAATTTCTTCCCGGAGCAGTTCGGGAACTGATTTTGGCTGTGATATCATACAGTTTCTCCTAAATATGGGAGTTCAAGCCCCCACCGAACGATTGCAACTCCGACCGGTGGGGGTTTTGTTTTGTGTTAACTCTAAAGTATCACGGTAGGCACTCCGAGTCAACCTGTGAGGGTAAAATTGATACTGTAGAGGTTAAAAAAAGGTACAATAGGGCAGTAAAAGCACAAATAACAGCCTTGCCAGCAAAACTCCCCAGAATAGTTGTATATCTTCCAGAAGAACTTAAAGCAGACCTAGAGCGGTTAGCCAAATCGCATTATCGACCGGTCTCGAATATGGTGTTGACATTAATTCAAGAAGCAGTAGATGAGGCTAAATCTGAGGGGAGAATTCAAAGCGACGATCGATCGCAACCACAAAAAATCGACAGCGACGAGTAAAATGACATGGTGAACACGCTACCCCCAAACAATGTGAGTCCTGCAAAATCTCCCAGAGTTGCCTTTTACCCGCCGCCCGAAATCAAGGAAAAATTAGAGAAGCTGGCGAGTATTGAGCGTCGTTCGATTTCCCAAATGGCATTACTTTTGGTGGAAGAAGGACTCGAAAGAGCGCAGAAGGAAGGCAAGTTTAATGAATCCAAAGAATCCAAAGATGATTAATCCGCTGGAACAGGGCGGAAAGCCTGTTAAGCGAGAATCACCCTTGATGCGGGTTCAACTCCAAGCATCTGCGTTACCTTAGTTAATTAACGCACTCCCCAAGTAAATTCATGCTTCCCCGCATCCAAGAATTAGCCGCCACCCTAGCACCCCGCTTAATCGAAATTCGCCGCCACATCCACTCCCACCCCGAACTCAGCGGCCAAGAATATCAAACGGCCGCCTACGTAGCCGGAGTCCTCGCTTCCAGCGGAGTCCGCGCGATCGAAGGAATCGGCAAAACCGGCGTCATCGGCGAAATCAAAGGCAACAGCAGCGAGTCCCGGTGGCTGGCAATTCGCACCGATATGGACGCTTTGCCGATTCAAGAACGCACAAACTTAGAATTTGCCTCCCGCAACGAGGGAGTCATGCACGCCTGCGGCCACGACATCCACACCACCGTCGGTTTAGGCGCAGCAATGATATTGTCTCAGCTAGAGGAAAAACTGCCCGGTCACGTCCGCTTCTTGTTTCAGCCGGCGGAAGAGATTGCCCAAGGTGCTCAATGGATGATTAAAGATGGGGCGATGCAAGATGTTGACGGCATCCTCGGAGTGCACGTTTTTCCGACGATTCCCGGCGGTTGCATCGGTATCCGCCACGGGGCACTGACAGCGGCAGCAGATGACCTAGAATTGATTGTGATGGGCGAATCCGGCCACGGTGCGCGTCCCCACGAGGCGATCGACGCAATTTGGATTGCTTCTCAGATAATTACCACTTTGCAGCAGGCAATTAGCCGCACGCAAAATCCTTTGAGGCCACTGGTTTTGACCATCGGGCAAATTAACGGCGGACGAGCGCCGAACGTAATTGCCGATCGAGTAAAATTATTGGGAACTGTGCGATCGCTGCATCCGGAAACCCACGAAAACCTGCCGGCTTGGATCGAACAAATTGTTTCTAGCGTTTGCGGGACTTACGGCGCTAAGTACGAACTCACCTACAAGCGCGGCGTGCCGGGAGTCCAAAACGACCCAAAACTCACGCAATTAGTCGAAACTGCGGCTTTAGAAGCTTTAGGTCGATCGCGCGTCCAAATTTTACCAGAACCATCCCTCGGCGCGGAAGATTTTTCGATGTACTTAGAACACGCACCGGGAACCATGTTTCGCTTAGGAGTGGGACTGACTGACAAACCGAACTATCCCCTCCATCACCCGCAATTTGAGGTTGATGAAGCGGCCATCGTGACCGGCGCTGTCACCTTGGCCTATGCCGCCTACCAATATTGGAAACAGCATCCAGGTTCACACTAATAGTCTTCGACGTATGGGTGGTCAGCTAACTAACCGTAGGGTACTTAGCTGCAAAAATGTTTAGTCTATGGTAAAGACATTCAGCCCTTATCCACCCTACAATAACTACAAAAACTAATTTAGAAAATTTTATGAACCTAGATTTCGATCGATTTTGCGACGCCTGCAACCCCACTCACTCCCTGATGTTGGGCAATGCCGAAGATCAGCGATACTACATTGATTTTGCTGAGGTGCGCGGCGGGAAAATCATTAACGTACTCAAACGAACAATTACCCGCGTGTCACCAGATAAACGGACTTGCCAATTATTTAGCGGACATATTGGTTGCGGCAAGTCTACTGAATTGTCGCGACTGCAAAAAGAGTTGACTGATGAGGGATTTCATGTAGTTTACTTCGAGTCAACACAAGACCTCGATGAAATGGATATCGATTTGACAGATATCATGTTAGCGATCGCCCGGCGAGTCACCCAAAGCTTGGAAGAGGGCAAAATTTCCTTGCAGCCCCAGGGTTTTAAAGAATTCTTAAAAAATAGTTGGAAATTTTTACAAACCCCTGTGACTTCTTTAGAAGTAGAAGGAGAACTTTTTGGCAGCAAATATAAGGGCAATACAGACGGAAATCTGGAAGTCTCTCTGCCTTTAGGCATCGCCAAAATTACTGCCAAAACCAAAAGTAATCCCGACTTGCGATCTAAACTGAGACAGTACATGGAACCGCAAGCGAATAAAATGTTAGAACTGATTAATCAAGAAATTATTGATGTAGCAGTTAATCAGCTAAAGCAGCGGGGTAAAAAAGGATTGGTGGTGATTGTTGACAACTTAGACCGGATAGTTTCTAAATCCAATGCAGCGGGGCGACTGTTGCCAGAATATATCTTTATTGACCGAGGCGATCAGTTGCGGAAACTGAATTGCCATTTAGTTTATACCCTGCCGCTGGGATTGATTTTTGGCAATGAAAGCGAAATTTTGAAAAATCGCTTGGGGGGCGGAGTTGACCCGAAAGTTTTGCCGATGGTACCAGTAAAGAATAGAGATGGCAGCGAATGTGTTGAGGGGATGAATTTGCTGCGACGCATGGTGATGTCGCGGGCATTTCCCGATGTTGTGCCAGAGGAACATATCACATTAATTACCCAAGTTTTTGACAGTCCTGAAACTTTAGATGAATTGTGTCGAGTCAGCGGAGGTCATCTGCGAAACTTGATGGGGATGCTGTTTGGTTGCTTGCAGCAAGATGACCCTCCTATTTCGCAAAATGTGTTGAAATCAGTGATTCGCAGTTCCCGCGACACTCTGATTCGCGGCATTGATAATGATGAGTGGGAATTACTCTTTAAGGTGGTGAAAGAACAAAGCATTAATGGAGATAAAGAATACCAAGATTTGCTGCGAAACCTGTGGGTTTTTGAATATGCAGACCCTCAAGGAAATTGGTTTGCGTTGAATCCGCTGTTGATGGAAACTGACAAATTTAAGCTGTGGCAGCAGCAAAATTCGTGAGATTATGGTAAACTCAAATCCCGCCGAAGATATTGCAGCCGAAAACGAGCGATCGCTCTCTACTTTGGTACGGACGATCGCCCGCTTTCAAGGAAAGTTTTCTTTAACTTTAGTGCGCTGCAATTATGCTAGCTTGCGTTCTGCAATGCTGGAAAAACTGCGCGATAGATCGACGATTGAATATCAAGAATTAGTCCTTGAACCTGCCACCAAAACACTTTATCAAACCATTCTCAATGCCGTCCAAGAGCAACCGCCAAAAGCTTTAATAATTGTCGGTATCGAATCGGTGGTTGCTGTTGATGACCTGTTAGCGGGCGCGAATAGAGCGCGAGATCAATTCAAGCAAGATTTTGCTTTTCCTTTGATATTATGGTTAACGGATTCTGTATTATCTAAATTCAGTCGATCGGCGAATGATTTGAAGTCTTGGGCTCCTCCTCCAATTCAGTTTACCATGCCGCCCGATGATTTGATGAATTTGTTACAACAACAAACCAGTCAAGCTTTTGCTGATGTTAATAATTTCAAATTAGATGACTGTGAAATGGAGTTGCTGGAGAATGATTTGCTAAATGCAGCATTAGACCAGGAATTGCAAGCTAGTTGGCAATTTATTCGCGGTTTAGTTGAATTTCAGAAAAATCAAATAGATTCATCACTCGAACATTATCAGCAAAGTTTGACATTTTGGCTGCAAAATCACCAGTTAGAAAGACAAGGAATTGTCTCCCAGAAAATTGCTCAAGCTTACAACCGCAAAGCTGAATTGCACCGGGCAGGAAAACAAGATTATTGGCAAGAAGCTAGAAAGTATTTACAGCAATCTCTGGATAGTTTTGAGCAAGTGCAGCGACAAGATTTAGCTGCGAAATGTATTAGCGAACTCTGCGAAGTGCTGCGGCGTTTAGCAGCTTGGGAAGAGTTGCAAAGTTTAGCTAAAAAATCCTTAGAAATGCACAAAATTTACGGCACTCCGAGTCAAGTAGCTGAAGATTGCGGCTTTTTGGCTGAGGTAGCGCTGCAACGTTCTGAGTGGGAAAAAGCTTGCGAATTAGCTAAATCAGCACAGTCTGTTTTGACACAAGCAGAAGTATTCCAACAAGAGACTGGTTTATATCTGTTACTTTTGGCAAAAGCGCAGCGAAATCTCAGTCAACAATCGGAGGCTGCCAAGAACTTAGAAGCAGCTAAAGAAAATACGCAGCCTCAAGATGATGTGCAGCTTTATCTGAGGATTTTAGAAGAGTTGAGAACTCTCTATTTTGAGCAAAGCGAATATTTAAAAGCATTTCATTTAAAACTAGAACAACAGGAAGTTAAAAGCAAATACCGACTGCAAGCTTTTATTGGTGCCGGTCGCTTGCAGTCGCCGCAACAAATAATTGACATCGGTTTAGAATCCGGTCTGTCAAAAGCTAAAATTGTTGAGGAAATTCAAGCTAATTCCGGGCGATCGCAGGATATTAAACGGATAATTGAACGGATAGGTACACCTGCTTACAAGCTGACGATCGTTCACGGACAGTCGGGAGTAGGAAAAAGTTCGATTATTCAAGCGGGATTAGTTCCAGCCCTGCAACTTACAACTTTTGAAGCGCGGGATGTATTGCCTGTTTTATTGCAGTCTTATCACGATTGGGCTAGGGATTGCGGTCAGTGTTTGCGATCGGGAATTAAAAAAATAAAAGGTGAGAGTTTATCTACTCCTATTGACACGCCTGCAGCTATTCTGGAACAGTTACGACTTAATCAAAATCGCCATTTATTGACGGTACTAATCTTTGACCAGTTTGAGGAATTTTTCTTTGCTTATCAAGACCTAACTAGCCGGAGAAAGTTCTATGATTTTTTGGCTGAATGTTTAAATGATATTGGTGAACTCAAAATTATCCTGTCGCTGCGTGAAGATTATCTTTTCTACTTATTAGAATGGAATCGCACGACCAAATTATCGATGATTGATAACGACATTCTCAATAAAAAAATCTGCTATTACTTGGGTAATTTTTCGATAGCCGATGCTAAAATTGTTCTCCAAACCTTAACAAAACGTTCTCAACTTGACTTATCCGAAGATTTGGTCAACGCACTGGTAGAAGATTTAGCAGGTAAAGTCGGGGAAGTGCGGCCGATTGAGTTGCAAATCGTGGGGACACAATTGGAAAAAAGGCAGATTACTCAACTGACTGAATATCAGCAACTTGGCAATCAGGCTAAGCTAAAACTGGTTGAGGAATTTTTAGCAGAAGTTATCGCCGACTGCGGGAAGGAGAATAAAGATACTGCCGAACTTGTCTTGTATTTGCTGACGGATGAAAACAACACTCGCCCTCAGAAAACTTTGCGTGATTTAGCAGCAAACTTAAGAACTGAGTCAGAAAATTTAAAGTTAATTTTAGAGATTGTCGTTAAATCGGGATTGGTGTTAGAAGTGCCAGCAACTCCCGAACGCTACCAGCTTGTCCACGATTATTTAGTGCCTTTTATCCGCAAACAGCGCGGTGCGGAATTACTAGAATTACGCCAAAAACTCAATCAGACTAAAGCCGAAAACCAGATATTAGCCGAGGCAAGACAAAAAGCAGAACAGTTATCAGTAGAATCACAGCAAAAAGCCCGGAGACGAATTGGTATTGGTACAGCGGTATTGAGTATTAGCCTAGTTTTAGCTGCAACTGTAATGGGAGTAGCGTGGCAGCAAGTGAACAAGGCACAGAAATTGACAAAATTAGAGAAATTAGAGCGATCGGCAAGTGATGCTTTGAAACAGTTTGAATCTGGCAATAACCAAATAGATGCTTTAAGCTCTGCCGTAAATACTGGGAAAGAACTTAAAGCTACAGTCAAGGAAGTTCTTTCCCCTCCAGATTACCCGATATCTACTCCCCAGATAGCCCTAAGTCAGATTCTCGACAACATCCGAGAACAAAATCGGTTTAAAGGACATCAAAGTTCGTTATCGAGTGTCAGTTTTAGTCCCGACGGCAAATACATCGCTACGGCATCCTATGACAAAACAGCCAGGTTGTGGGATGTCAGGGGTAAGTTGATACGAGAATTTAAAGGACATCAAAATGCGGTATTGAGTGTCAGTTTTAGTCCCGACGGCAAATACATCGCTACGGCATCATCAGACAAAACAGCCAGGTTGTGGGATGTCACGGGTAAGTTGATACGAGAATTTAAAGGACATCAAGATGCGGTAGAGAGTGTCAGTTTTAGTCCCGACGGCAAATACATCGCTACGGCATCATATGACAAAACAGCCCGGTTGTGGAATGTCACGGGTAAGTTGATACGAGAATTTAAAGGATATCAAAGTTCGGTATTGAGTGTCAGTTTTAGTCCCGACGGCAAATACATCGCTACAGCATCAAGGGACAAAACAGCCAGGTTGTGGGATGTCACGGGTAAGTTGATACGAGAATTTAAAGGACATCAAGATGAGGTAGAGAGTGTCAGTTTTAGTCCCGACGGCAAATACATCGCTACGGCATCATATGACAAAACAGCCAGGTTGTGGGATGTCACGGGTAAGTTGATACGAGAATTTAAAGGACATCAAAGTTGGGTAAATAGTGTCAGTTTTAGTCCCGACGGCAAATACATCGCTACGGCATCCTATGACAAAACAGCCAGGTTGTGGGATGTCACGGGTAAGTTGATACGAGAATTTAAAGGACATCAAGATCCGGTATGGAGTGTCAGTTTTAGTCCCGACGGCAAATACATCGCTACGGCATCATGGGACACAACAGCCAGGTTGTGGGATGTCACGGGTAAGTTGATACGAGAATTTCAAGGACATCAAGGTGGGGTATGGAGTGTCAGTTTTAGTCCCGACGGCAAATACATCGCTACGGCATCTTTGGACAAAACAGCCAGGTTGTGGGATGTCACGGGTAAGTTAATACGAGAATTTAAAGGACATCAAAGTTCGTTATCGAGTGTCAGTTTTAGTCCCGACGGCAAATACATCGCTACGGCATCATATGACAAAACAGCCAGGTTGTGGGATGTCACGGGTAAGTTGATACGAGAATTTAAAGGACATCAAAGTTGGGTAAATAGTGTCAGTTTTAGTCCCGACGGCAAATACATCGCTACGGCATCATATGACGACAAAACAGCCCGGTTGTGGGATGTCACGGGTAAGTTGATACGAGAATTTAAAGGACATCAAGATCCGTTATGGAGTGTCAGTTTTAGTCCCGACGGCAAATACATCGCTACGGCATCCTATGACAAAACAGCCCGGTTGTGGGATTTAACAGGCAACCTGATACAAGAATTTAAAGGACATCAAGACGCGGTATCGAGTGTCAGTTTTAGTCCCGACGGCAAATACATCGCTACGGCATCATCGGACAAAACAGCCCGGTTGTGGGATGTCACGGGTAAGTTGATACGAGAATTTAAAGGACATCAAGATGCGGTAATCAGTGTCAGTTTTAGTCCCGACGGCAAATACATCGCTACGGCATCATGGGACAAAACAGCCCGGTTGTGGCAAATCAGAAGTTTAGATGAAATGCTGGTGCAAGGCTGCGATTGGCTGCACGACTATTTGCAGAATAATGCTGAGGAAAGCGAGAAACACCTCTGCGATGAGATTAGTGCTCAGAAAAAATGATTAGCCAATGAGTCGGTAGGTGCAAATAAACTTTAGCGTGTAACAGGATGTAAAGCGATCGCAACTTTTGCGATTCCTGCGTTTCACTCGCAATGACAGATTTACCGCAGGGGGCCCAGAAACCGGGTTTTTTACGAAAAGACCAGTTGCAGCGCGCACACTCGGTAAAAAACCCGGTTTCTTTGGTCTGGCGTAAGTCCTGACTTAACAGAATTCTGGCAACTAAACCAGCCTCTCTTCCGGAATCCCGCTCTAGCAGCCGCCAAATGTGCTAACGTACAATCAAAAATCCCCCAATTTCAACTATCGCGAGACAGATAACCGTGTTCGCTCAAGCACCTCCAACTCCCACTTACAAATGGTTTAGCTGCATTTCTAGCACTGTTTTCACCGCATTGTGCCTGTTGCCCATTTTCAGCGTTGCGGGATACGCCCAAACTCCCCAAAATAGACCAATCAAAATTGGCGTGGTGCAGCGGTTTGGCACCAAAGCAACCGACAAACTGACGCTGAAAGCATTACCGGGCGACAGCTTAACATTGAGTTACAAAACTCCTCAAGGCATAGAAACCAAAACGGCTGCTAGCGTCAAGTTAGAAATAGCCCCGAAACCTCTGGAATCGCCCTTAGTAGAAGAACGAGTTGTTCTGAGTTCCCACCGCAGTTTCGAGAGTGCAGAAGATAGCGCCAATCAGTGGCGCGCCCAGGGAATTGATGTAGAAATTGCTCAACCTTTTCGCTGGCAAGTTTGGGCGAAAAGAGATACTTACAACTCTCCTTTGGTGCGGCGCTGGCTGTTGCAAAGTTTGCAAGCTCAAGGGAACACAACAGCTTTTTTGGATTCCAAAGTTTTTAAACAAGTACCCCAGGCTTTTTGGGTTTTAAACGGCTTTCGTTTCAACCGCAATGAGTTGGATGTGACGGCCGGGAAAAATGCGATCGAGGTATTTGAACAAACCACCCAAGAGGCGACAGCTACTGAACCAGAAAAAGCAATTCAAGAAACTCACCGTTATGGGGGCAGTTTGCACCTGCAAAAAAATGCTTACGGCACTTATACTTTGGTGAATAAAGTGCTGACGGAAACTTATTTGCGGGGTGTTGTTCCTCACGAAATTGGGGCTTTTTCGCCTTACGCTGCGATTGTCGCTCAAACTATTTTAGCGAGAACCTACGCCCTGAGAAATTTGCGCCGCTTTGCTGTGGATAATTATGAGTTGTGCGCTGATGTTAACTGTCAAGTTTATAAGGGTTTGACCGAGGTTTACCCGCAAAGTGATAAGGCGATCGCCCAAACGAGCGGTTTGGTGCTAACTTACGAAAATCAGCTAGTAGACGCGCTTTATTCCGCCTCTAGCGGCGGCGTGACAGCCTCTTTTAACGATGTGTGGCAGGGCGCGGAACGTCCATATTTGCGATCGCTAGTCGATTCGCCGAATAATATTTGGGACTTGTCAAAGCAGAGTTTGTCTGACGAAAACAATTTCCGCCGCTTTATCAGTTTGGAAAAAGGGTTTAATGAGGAAAAAGAAGACACCTTTCGGTGGCGCGAACCAGCTTCTTTGACAGCGATTGGTGGATTTCTCAAACAGTATCTTCAGAAGAAACAGCACCCGCTGGCTAATTTGAAAACTGTCACTCAGGTGGAAGTGGTAGAAAGGTCGCCCGCAGGTCGAGTTTTGCAAATGAAGGTTCAAACTGACTTGGGCCCCCTCATTATCGACAAAGACGAGATTCGCAATGCTTTTTACCCGCCGATTAGCACGCTTTTTTACCTAGAACCAATTTACAATCCCGACAAAACTCTCAACGGTTATGCTTTTGTCGGAGGTGGTTTCGGGCACGGAGTGGGAATGAGTCAGACTGGTTCTTACAATTTGGCTAATTTGGGCTGGAATGGATCTCAAATTCTGGGCTTTTATTTTCCCGGCGCTCAAGTTGTGCCGCTCAGCGATAACATTACATTTTGGCGCGAATAGTCGATCAAAGTCGGCCTAAGAGTCGGCGATTTAAATCGCCACTACACAAATAAATTCCGCGCCACGCCAGACTAAATATTAGCCGTAAAACTTTTAGATTTTAGACTTTGGATTCTAGATTGGTTTCACAGTTAATCTAAAATCGGCCATCTAAAATCTAAAATTATTGGGCCAGCTATCTGCTCAAACAGCTATGAATTCATAGCTGGGAGTGACAGACTGCTGGCGGCTTTGTTGCAATGTTAGACACAGAAACCCGGTTTCTTAACATAATTGCCGTATTTCAGCTTAATTCTGGAAACGAGAAACCGGGTTTCTTAGGGTATCACGCAGAGCGTCCTTTCTTAGTAGAGCGATTCTTCTTGGTGAGTTTCGATCGTACAGTCAGACTTAGGATATGCGACGCAGGTGAGGACAAATCCGGCCTCGATTTGGTCGTCGTCCAAGAAAGATTGGTCGGATTGGTCAATTTCGCCTTTGGTGATTTTGCCGGCGCAGGTGGAGCAAGCTCCAGCGCGGCAAGAGTACGGGAGGTCGAGTCCTGCTTCTTCTGCAGCATCAAGAATGTAAGTATCGTCATCAACGTCAATGGTCTGGTTAATTCCTTCGGCTTCGCTGATGAGGGTAACTTTGTAAGTTGCCATGCACTAAATCCTCTCAAAAATTCAACAAGATTGATAATTTTTCCTAATGCAAACTTCAAGGCTCTATTAGCTTTGAGGTTAGGTCTTAGGTTCGTTCCCTCTATGATAGTAGGGGATAGAAGGGAGGTTGACACACTTATTTACAAAACATTTGAATGGGATTAGTTATAACTTTTTCTAATTTCATCTTGATTACTTATACCTATCTTGGGTCCAGCCTTGTGATACTGTTGCCGCAAGACTTGCGCGAAATAATCCGGTTTCCAGGAAAAATCCTGTTTTGAGCCCTACAGCACAAAAACCACGTTGTTGGTATGCGGTGTGTCGATCGAGTTTCCGCAAGACTTGGTGCAAGGCAAGTCCCAGCAGGCACTGAAATGTATAGTTAGATCGCATCAAAACTTGGGTGTTGAAGGCTCGATCGAATAAATCGCACCACAACCACAGCTTAAAATCGGGGCGATAGAACCCTAAACCCCAGCAGCGCAAGTCTGTAACTATCTAAAATCTTAAATCTCAAATCCCATGACTAATATTGATACTCGCTTTGGTTCTTCGGTTAATTCTCCAATTCGCGTGGGAATTGTGGGTACTGGTTTTGCCGCTAAGTTGAGGGCCGAGACAATTCAAGCTGATGGGCGATCGCACTTGGTAGCGGTTGCGGGCCACACCCCGGAGAAAACCGCAGAATTTTGTCAAGGCTTCGGGGCAGAAGCTGCGGTTTCCTGGCGCAAGCTGGTAGAAAGAGACGATTTAGATTTGGTGATTGTCTGTACGGTGAACCGGGATCACGGGGCGATCGTCCTGGCCGCGCTCGAAAATGACAAGCACGTTGTGGTGGAATATCCTCTATCTTTAGACGTATCTGAAGCAGAAAGGGCGATCGAACTTGCCGCCCAAAAGCAAAAACTCCTCCACATCGAACACATCGAACTGTTAGGCGGGTTGCACCAAGCAATCAAAGAATCTTTGCCCTTAATCGGTAAAGTTTTTTACGCCCGCTACATTACTATGACTCCTCAACATCCAGCGGCGCAGCGGTGGACTTATCAACATTCCCTCTTTGGCTTTCCGTTAGTTGGTGCAATTTCGCGACTCCACCGATTTACTGATTTGTTCGGGGAAGTGGCAAGCGTTAACTGTCAAGCTCAATTTTGGGACAGTCAGCCGGATTTCTACAAAGCTTGTTTGTGCAACGCACAGTTGCGCTTTGCCAATGGGGTTGTCGCTGAAGCTGTTTATGGAAAAGGAGAAACTTTTTGGCAGTCGGAAAACATTTTTACCATCTACGGAGAAACAGGAACGCTGGTTTTTACTCCCGAATCAGGTCAATTAATTCAGGGAGAAAATCGGCGCAACCTCAAAGTAGGAACGCGGCGCGGTTTATTTGCCAAAGACACCGATATGGTGTTGGAATATTTGTCAAACGGTACGCCTTTGTACGTGAATACTGCCAGTAGTTTGTACGCTTTGAAGGTGGCAGATGCTGCGAGGCGATCGAGCGAAATTAGGCAAACTATCGCCCTTATAAATTGATAAAAAGCTAGGAGAAGGAAAGTTATTTAATTTTGGGCAAAATCCAATATAACTGAGATATTGCACCGTTCTCAATTACCTATAGCAATCCTCGCTCGCATCATTTGTGTAATTCTTGTAGGGGCAAACCCCCCGTGGTTGCCCCCATGGAGCCGGGTAGGCAAAGAAAGGCATTACCCCTACATCTTTGTAAGAATCCTGGAAGGATTGCTATAGCATTCCTTCCAGGATATGAGCTAGTTTCCATCCCAAAAAGATAGGTTCAAACCGTCGAAGTCTATGAACAAGGGTAGGCATTCCGGGAGGCACGGAAATGGAATAAGCTGTGGAGCATTTAAACAACTAACGAGGCTTGTAGGGTGCGTCAGGAGTGAACACTTACGCGCTTATGCGGGAAACACTTCTGTACTGACGCACCATAATATCGTCTTTTAAATGCCGAACAGCTTATCAGCTTCAATAGTGGTATAAAAGTAATGATGGCGATGGAGCTCGCCGAAACCGCCCTGCGTTATTAATAATCTTCATAACGTTTAAAAGGCTGATGGCTCCTACTGTTCCGACTTGTGGCGGAAGGGTAGGATGGTGCGGATGCCTCGATCGATCTTTCCCCTACAAGTCACGTTTATCCATTCAGCTTCAAGGTGGCGTGATGTTAGAAAGTATGATCTGGATTTTATTAATGGGCTTTTTTGTCGGGCAGATTGCTCGACGGCTGAAAGCTCCAGCACTCGTAGGTATGGTGCTGGTGGGCATTTTATTAGGCCCGCAACTGGGGAATGTCATTAGCCCAGAGGTTTTGGCCGCTGCGAATTCCCTTCGCACCATTGCCGTGATGGTGATTTTGATGAAGGCGGGATTAGGACTCGATCGCGAAAAGCTATCCCAACAAGGAACCGTGGCGCTGCGATTAGGCTTTCTGCCAGCAGCTTGCGAGGCTATTTCTATTGCTGTCGCTGCGATGTGGCTACTTCAGTTTGATTTTTTGACGGGGCTACTGCTAGGCTGCATCATTGGCGCGGAATCTCCAGCAGTAATTGTTCCCGGGATGCTGCGGTTAAAAAGTTTAGGTTGGGGAGTAAAAAAAGGAATTCCCGATGCGATTCTGACGGGAAGTGCCTTGTCCGATGTATTGCTTTTGCTAGTGTTTAGCCTACTGCTAGCATTTCTGTCCCAAGGGAAAGCTACAGCCATTACCCTGCTGGGAGGAATCACCCTCAGCCCTCTGCAATTGCTGCCATTTCAAATCATCATCCAAATTACCTTGGGGGTGCTGTTGGGATGGGTTGCTGCTCGACTTTTGGTGTCACTATTAGTCAACCAAAACTGGACTCAAACTGCGGTTCAGGACTCCCTAGTGGCTGCTGGCTTTGCCCTAGGGCTGGTAGTATCAGCCGAACATATTCCGGTTTTCTCTGGCTATTTAGCTGTCATGGCGGCGGGGTTTTTCCTGATAGAGTTGGATGTGCCTTTAGCACGAAGATTGCGGGGTGGCTTTGACAGTTTGTGGACGATCGCCGAAATTATTTTGTTTGTGCTGCTGGGAGCCAGTATTCAACTTAATGTATTAGGCAATACCTTGCTGGTTGGTCTGTTGGTGTTGGCGATCGGGACTCTGATTGGGCGATCGCTCGGTTGGTATCTTTCCACTTTAGGTAGTAATTGGACTGGGAAAGAACGGCTGTTTTTGCTAGCAGGAAATTCCGCTAAGGCAACGGTACAGGCGGCAATTGGGGCAATTCCCCTAGCTCAGGGCATTGCTGGTGGCGAGACGATTTTGGCGATCGCAGCCCTCTCAATTTTAGTAACAGCTCCCTTGGGTGCTTGGGCAATTCCCACTTTTGCCCCCAAACTATTAGAAAAAGGCGAAGTTGACCCTACCAAAGTAGCTATTTTCGGTCGTCCAGTTTTTCTCGCCGCAGTAGACGCTTCCCCCCTAACAACAGATGTTTTAACTAAAGCCGCAGACTTAGCTCGGCGCAGTGATGGGGATGTGATTGTTTTGTATGTAGATAATGTGGGAGATCAAAGCACAAACTTACAATTACAACAACAAGCACAACGAATATTATCAGATATTCGCTATGAGTTCCTGAGTCTTTCTGGTACAGTTCCAGAGGAGATTATCCGCGTGGCGCAAGCTCGGCAAGTGGCATATATTGCGATCGGGAAACGAGGGCATCAACCTTGGGAACAAGTGCTAGTAGGTTCAGTTTCTCAAGCCGTCTTAGAAACCAGTCCTATTCCTGTCATCTTGGTGGAATCTAGTTACAAGTAATACGAAATAGGGGGTTTTTTTATATCTCCTTGATACTCTTCTCCCCTCTCTGTGTCCTCTGCGCCCTCTGCGGTTCATAATCAAGGCGATATTTAACGCAAATTTAGGCTCGCTGCGATCGAGCCTAAATTTATTCAAAAGAATTGTTTATTATAAAACCTCTCCTTCAATTTGAGCATTTCACAGTCATTCCGCAACTCAGCAAGTGGTTCATTGTCAGTTTAGGCAGACCAAGCTTCGCGAAAGTCACCATAGAGGGTCAATCCACCATCAATATAGAGCGTTTGTCCCGTAATATAAGCCGCTTCATCTGATGCCAGAAATGCCGCTGCTGCAGCCATTTCCTCCGATGTACCTGCCCGCCCCATTGGGATATGGCTTTCCACTACTGCCTTTTGTTCTGGATTCTCCGTCCAGCTTTCATTAATCGGTGTAATTGTTGCACCGGGCGCAATAGCATTGACGCGGATGCCTCGGTTTGCGTATTCCAACGCTAGGGTTTTCGTTAAATTTCCCATGCCGCCTTTGCTGATGGAATAGCTGATATACATCGGGCGAGGAATGATTTCATGCACACTCGAAATATTGATAATCACCCCAGAGCGCTGCTCACTCAATAGATGCTTAATGGTTTCCCGCGCACAGAGATATGCACCTCGCAAATTGACTGCCATCACGCGATCGAATTCATCGGTTGGCACTTCATGGGATGCGCTTTCTGTTTGAATCCCAGCATTATTAATTAGGATATCCAGACTACCAAATTTATCAATGACAGTATTCACCATACGAAGGATGTCGTCTTCTGTGGAGACATCTCCCTGAACTAATAGCGTTTCAACCCCGCATTCCGATGCTTGTCCACAGGCTTTTTGCAGAGCTATTTCTTCAGTATCTTCTGCCTCTTCTAAGCTTTTGCGATAGTTAACGGCAATGTTGCAACCTTCTTGGGCGAGACGAATGGCGATCGCCTGCCCAATGCCTGAACTCGCTCCAGTAATGAGTGCGTTTTTTCCCTTTAAACCTTTCATAATTGCTCTCCCAGAGACTTAAAACAAAATATCTTAACCGAAACCTCAAGCCAACTAGCTTCTTCATCAACCAGAAGGTTGTTCTGTCTTTTCGCCACGCATTTCATCAATCTTCAGAAGACTGATCACCATGCCCGCGATCGGGAGGGAGCATCTCATATTTGTAAAAACACTTATTTTGGCTCCTTCCTTCTTCCTCTTTCCCCGCAGCAAGAGAGCCTCAAAACTCCTCCCTCAAAAATCCAATTTTGGGCTGGGCTGCTTTCATTGAGATGCTCCCAGGGTTATATACCTTATTGATTTGATTTATACCAATTTAATGTGAAGTTGCACATATCTCGATTCCCCTAAATCCCCCTGGTTGTTGGGGGACTTTGAGAAGAATCTTGTCCCCCCCTCCGGCGGGGGGCTAGGGGGGATCGGATTCTATGCAACCTCATAAAAAATTGGTATTATGCTTACCTAATTATTGAAGTTTCCCCACAATTAGACCAACAAGCACAATCAGACCTAATGCTCTACGAAAGTAATTAACGCCTTGAAATAATTCTTCCCAAGCCCAAGTAAACAAAGAGCCAAAGGCTACTAGCTGCAACCCTAAATTAATTTGACCTGTTGTAACAATGAGCGTTAATAAACTAGCTACAATCCCGACACTCAGTGGTAGATTGGGCATCTGAGCTATAACAATTTGACCTTCGCTATCGCGGAATGTGCGATCGAACAATGTGTTTTCCATGAGTTTCTCGTGTCAATGTAATAAATAGAACCAGGTTAACATTCAATAGTGCGGGGATTTTTGGGGGACGATACTACAAGCTTTAGAGGGCAAGGAACATAAAAAAGTCGAATTAAATGCAAGTCAGGAGTGGACATGACATTGATTTAATTATCCAAAGTGGCTCAAAGTCATAGAAGATTAGCCATGGTACTATAGAAAAAGTGTCGGCACTATTGCACAGTGCAATCAGATATTTATCCTAGAGCAAGTTGTTTTTTGATTCCCTGTCATGAATTTATTCGGCTTGTTTTTTCCATTATTTTAATTTTTTTATTTGAGTGGTTAGAGGGTAGTATTATAGTAAATTTCAAAAAATCAAAAATCATCTCTCGCTTGGAAGAGTTTAGAGTAAAAGGTGATCTATAATTGGACAGACATAATCTTTTCTCTACTATCGCATCGAGAGCGATCGACCTCATGCTCAAATCCCAGGTTAGCAATTCACAGGTCTAAGCTGTTCGGCATTTAAAAGACGATAGTAGGGTGCGTCATTACAGAAGTGTTTCCCGCATAAGCGCGTAAGTGTGCACTCCTGACGCACGATACAAGCCTCGTTACTCATTTAAATGCTCCACAGCTTAGCGCGATCGATTAGGAAGTTCGCGCTCAAACGCATAAATTCCAGCCGCACCAATTAAAGTGACGATCGCTATCACTTTAAGCAAGAGGAGCCAACCGCTTTAAAAACATAGCAGGCACAATGACTGGAATCCCTGCACCGATACAAATGAGAGCTTGGATAAAACTAAGCGGTTGGGTAGCAAATAGCGGGTTTAGGAAACTCAACTGGCTAAAGAAAACTTGAAATATAAACACACAACCCACACCGATCGCAGGAATAACAGCAATTTATTGAGTGCGATCTTTTAAATACGCAAACAGAGATGGAATACATTGGCTAATACTCAATAAGTAAAAGGTTTCTGCGGAAACCAGCGTATGGACTGCCATTGTCCGAGCCAAATTAATATTACCTGTGGCTTGTGAAGCCCATTCAAAAATGCCAAGTACAGCAATGAGATTGAAGATAGAAATAATCAGGATGCGCCACAGCAATTTTTTCGTTAATAGGGGTTCATTGGGGCGGCGGGGCGATCGCTGCATAGTCTCAGCCGATTTTGGCTCAAATGCTAGAGTGGCACTTAGGGCGACGGAACTCACCATGTTCACCCAGAGAATCTGCATCGGCAAAATTGGCAGGGTGGTACCCGCCAAGATTCCCACCAATATGGTCAGCGCTTCTCCACCATTGACGGGTAGGATAAACCCAATGGTTTTCAGCAGGTTGCCATAAACGGTGCGTCCTTCTTCTATGGTGGCTTCAATGGAGGCAAAGTTATCATCGGTCAACACCATATCCGCCGCTTCTTTGGCAACTTCCGTGCCTGTAATCCCCATCGCTATGCCAATATCCGCCTGCTTTAGTGCTGGGGCATCATTGACCCCATCTCCGGTCATGGCAACAATTTCACCCTTGGACTGCAAAGCTTCCACCAGTCGCAGTTTCTGTTCAGGCGCAACCCGGGCAAACACATTACTAACTTCAACGGCATTGCTGATTGACGGTATGAATTAAGTTCTACGAAAAGACTCCAAGGCACAAAAAGTCTGTCTTCGGCAAAGATTAAAAAATGTACATTCATACTAAAGTTCAGCAACGCCAACACTTCTTCTTCCTCCTTCCTTCTGACTCTTTTCTCCTGACTACTGGCTCCTGGCTCCTAACTCCAATTTTGGGCTTGGCTGCTTTCATTGAGATGCTCCCGCTCCAACTTACGCATCTATGATTCATCTAATAATAGCAGTTGCCATAAATTTAATAAATCCTCAGCATTTAATAAATTGGTTGGCTAGCGGTTGCTATTGTACCTCATAACCGCGAAAACTGCTGTATGTATATCGCCCTAAAGAACAGAAAAAAATATCGCAGACGGAGTACCTTTGGCGCTGCTTGAGATGGAGATCTGTGAGTCCATTATCTGGCTCAATATTCAGTAGATGTGCCAGAATTAATGAACCTAACTCCCAATAAACTTTGCTTTTCTCAACAGGGTATACAAACTGCAACCCTTATTTAGTGTAGTTCCTAGGCCTCTTTGTCACACTCCCAGATGAGTCAGTTACAATAGTTCTGACACTTTGGGGTAAAATGGCTGCAATCGTTGATTTTTCCTGAGTCGTGACTTGGCTCAAACCCTAATTATGCCGTTGACAATCAAAAACTGTCCGAAGTATTGAGTTAGTTACACAAATGAAACTGTGAAATTAGGGAGCCTAATTAAAGAACCTGCCGTTGATGAAAAAACTAACTTACAAACAACTCAATTTTGGATACTTGAGCAATTGCAGAAATGTAGATAAACTTTGAAATGAGAGAAAATCAAAATGAAATCTTTCAGCAGAAAACTTGGTTTGGTAGAAATGTCGATGGCGCTAAGCCATGAGGTGGGAGGCGGACTAATTGTAAATGTTGTTTATCTGGAAGGAATTTTAACACCAGAGCTTGTTAAACAAGCTCTTAAATTAGTCCAACAGCGTCATCCCATGCTCCAAGTTTACATTGTTGAGTCTGAGGATGGATTATATTTTCAATCGACAGGAATAACGGAAATTCCGGTACAAGTTATATACAAACAAGATGAAAATGAAGCAATTAAAATTGCTGAAAAAGAACTACATACAAAATTTACAACAGGCAATAATCCTCTGTGTCGCCTAACTCTTTTGTATTCTCATCAACATCAAAATAGCTGTGAAGTGATTATTACCTTTCATCATGGAATTGTAGATGGCATATCATGTATGCGTTTTATTGATGATTTGTTATTTTATTATCAAAACAATCAGGAAGGAGAGAATATATTTCCTGTAGAATCACTAGAATTTATTCCTCCCATAGAAACCTTAGTTACTTATAATATTCCCAGTAAAGAACCAAGGGAAAATCATCTACTCGCAACTGCACAACCCACTCTACCACCACAATTAATTATTGAACATCAAGCATCGGCCCACGAACGTTTAACTCGGATGTTACCGCGAATGCTTAGTCAAGAAAAAACTAAGATACTCATTGATAAATGCAAACAAGAAAAAACAACTGTGCATGGTGCTATGTGTGCGGCTATGCTATTTGCTGCTGGCAAATTACTATCAATAGATACACAGGTAAATTTCTCCTATGGTTTACCTGTAGATTTGAGAAAATATTGTGAGCCTGAAATCACAGATCAAAATCTCGGTTGTTTTATATCAGTGCTGGGTTTTAATCAGTTAATTGAGCCAAAGACATCTTTTTGGGATTTAGCTAGAGAATGTAAATCCCGCATACATGATTCTTTAATTAGCGGTGTCCATATAACTAGACTACTACAAAGTAAATTACGTAATCTTGACATAGATACAATCAAGGAACTCGTTATTAACTCTATGGTGAGTAAAGAAGATACTATGGGAAGGAATAATCTTTTTGCAATTTCCAATCGAGGCAAATTTAAATTTCGATATAAAGCCGAAAAGCTAAAAATCAAGGAATTATACTTTGCCACTCCTCAACATATTGGTGGGGATTGTTTTTGGTTAGGTGTTCTCACCCTCAATGAGCAGTTATTTTGCAACTTTATTTATGTAGAACCTGTCATCAGCGATCGAACAGCACAGTTATTTGCTGATGATGTGATGACAGTCATAGAAAAAGTGTGTATCAATCAAAAAACGACCTTAACAATGTTGTGTGAGTCAGTGACACAAAATTAAATCCTCTTGATTGATGGGATTTGTTTGACAAATATCTAATTTTACTCTACAATATCTATGTCAAAAGTTGGGAAGAGTCAAATAATATGAACTGGGACAATAACTCAATTGTAATTTATTCCAATTTTCCATTTCATCTAGAAGATTGGTCTCCTCAATCTGTGAATAAAGGTATTGGCGGAAGTGAAGAAGCGATTATTTACTTAAGTCAAGAATTAGTTAAATTAGGCTACCAGGTTACTGTTTTTAATCGCTGCGGTGATATGGAAGGGGAATATAAGGGAGTAGTTTATCAGTCAGTTGATAAATTCAATACCCAAGATAACTTTAATGTCTTAATCTTTCATCGTGTTTGGACACAACCTATGCGAATGAAAGTGAAAGCCCGAAAAACTGCTGTATGGATGCACGATAACCCGCAATTATTTCCTCCTGTAGAAGAGTCTCAGCGTTTGGAATTTCTGGCAAGTTTTGACAAACTTTTTATGTTGTCAAATTTTCATAAGTCTCTGCTGCCTGACTGGATTCCTGAAGACAAGATTTTTTTAACAACCAATGGGATTAATCTCGAAGATTTCAATTTAACAGGAATTGCTAGAAATCCCAAAAGGCTAATTTCGATTAGTGATTATGCAAGAGGTATTGAAAATTTACTGACTCAATGGGATCAAGTTCTCAAAGAAGTGCCCGATGTTGAATTACATATTTTTTATGGTTGGCAAGGAATTGATGCTTTAATTAATTCACCTTATCTTGAGAAATTTCCATACTTACCAGATAAAAAGCAAAAACTTTTACAACTTTTCGAGCAGGAAAATGTCTATGAACATGGCAGGATTGGACACAAGGAGTTAGTGGAAGAATTATTCAAATCAGGCATCTGGGTTTATCCTTGTCATACTGCTGCGGAGATTTTCTGTATTAGTGCTTGGAAAGCGCAAGCTGCTGGTTGTGTTCCTGTGGTGACAACTTATGCAGGTTTAGATGACACTGTGAAATCAGGTATCAGAATTAAGGGGCCTGCTGGCGATGAGGAAACTAATAATGCTTTTATTACAGCAGTGATTGACTTGCTAAAAAATCCTGAAAAACAAGACTCTTTAAGACAGGAAGCATTAACTCTTAAAGATTCATTTGGCTGGAATAGAGTCGCTCAACAATGGCATCAGGAGTTTATATCGGCTGAAATTAAGTAGAAAATAATGAATCAACAACCCGCATCTTGAATGTGGTTCAGGGTTCAGGTGATTCAGCAGACGCACCATACAACCGCTATCTTTAAGCCGTCAAGATAGTAAAAAAGTCCTGCTTATTTATCATTTTTTTGACGAAAGGGATCGAAACCAGCCACTTCTGCCAGCGTATAAAGCGGGCGACCCTTCACCTCCTCATAAATCCGCCCTATATACTGGCCCAAAATCCCAATACTCACCAACTGCACCGCACCCAAAAAGAAAACCGCCATAATCACAATTGTCAAACCAGTTAATGCCGAACCTGCAGAGAAAAGACGCCAATACAAAACCAAGAAAGCCATCAAAACAGACACGAAAGCCGAAAATAAACCCAAATAAATCGACAGTTGCAGAGGAACTTTTGAAAAAGACACTAAACCGTTCATCGCCAAAGCAAAAGATTTACTGAAGGTATACTTAACATCGCCAGCAAAACGCGGATCACGTTCAAACTTAACGGCCGTTTGTTTAAAACCAATCCAAGCGCGCAATCCCCGAATGTAACGATTGCGTTCTGGCATGGCGTTGAGTACATCCACTACGCACCTATCCATCAAACAAAAATCTCCGGTATCTATGGGAATATCCACATCAGCAAGATTCCGCAAAATGCGATAATACATATAAGCCGGCAACCGCTTAAACCAACCTTCTTGACGCCGTTGAGTGCGTTGAGCGTAAACAACTTGATAGCCCTGTCGCCACTGTTCTACCATGTCTATAATTAGCTCTGGCGGGTCTTGCAAATCGCCGTCCATGATGACTACAACTTGACCTCTAGAAAAGTTTAAACCAGCAGTTACAGCTATTTGATGGCCGAAATTGCGAGCAAAACTGAGGTAACAAATTCGCGAGTCTTTTTCGTGCAATTCTCGCAAAAGTTCGAGAGAGCGATCGCGACTGCCATCATTAATTAAAATTAATTCTACTGGGCCGTCCATTCGATCCATCACCGCACTAATTCGCCGATACAATTCAGCGAGATTTTCTTCTTCGTTATAGATAGGAATTACCAAGGAATACTTAGGTGTATCGTTCATTGCAGTTTCTGTTTAAAAATCGGCTTTTCAACCGTTAAATCAAAAGTTTCTTTTTCCCAAAACACCCTGGCTGCTTCACCAGAGATGTTCGGCAGGTAATTTCGCTCTTTGAGCCAGACAACAGCAGTCCATCAAATAGCCGCGTACCAACACTTATCTATTTTCTTAAATACGAAAAATAAAAGATACCATAAGACTGACACACGCCCAGCGAAAACATCTGTTATCATAGATGTTTAGTCAGACTATAAAAATTACAATCATAACCCATCGATTCAAAATTGCATGACAAATTCCAATTATCTTTGGCAAGCAAATCAAGACTTAAGCGAAGCTTGTCTGCAACATCCCTTTGTCAGAGGCATTGCTGACGGCAGCCTCCCCCAAAATAGTTTTGCATATTACGTTGCACAAGACGCATTTTTTCTGGGAGCCTTCGCTCGCGCTTATAGTATCGCTGCGGCAAAAGCACCCGACTGGGGGGGGTTTGAAATTCTCCACAATCTCGGTAGTGGCGTTTTAGAAGAACTTCGTTTGCATCAAGGATATGCAGCCAAATGGGGGGTAAACTTACAAGAGGCAAAACCGGGAATCGCTACCCGCCGCTACACAGATTTTTTATTAGCGACAGCCTGGGGGAGTGGTGTAGGTTTGACAGTAGCCGCCATGACTCCTTGCTTGCGGTTGTATGCTTTTTTGGGACAGCAGCTAGCTACAGGTAATATACCGGAACACGCCTTTAGCGACTGGATTTCCACCTATAGCAGCCCGGATTTTGAGATTTTAGCAAAACGCCTGGAAGGTTTGGTCGATCGCTACGCAGATGCTGGGCCAGAAGTAGAAGCAACCTATCGCTACGCTATGCTATGCGAAAGAGACTTTTTTCAAGCAGCTTGGGAAATAGAGTAAATTAAGTTTGTGCAAAAATGGAAAACTATCTTAAGCTACCTACACGCAGTAAATTTAACAGCCATGTACAGCAGGAATGTAGCAAATAATGTCATAACAGCATATCCCAAACAAGGCTGATTACTCAACACTAAACCGAGTGCCCTTGAAAGCTACACAATGCCGTAAACGTAGCGATGAACCGATTGCAGAGCACCGGAATTGCTCAGTAGCGCTAAAGAGCAAAAACCGAAATAGCTGACTGTAATGCTTAGCCTTTTTCGCAAATTCCCGAAATAGCCACAGCCCTAAATCATCGCAACTTTACTAACAGCTTGCAACCAGCAATAATGCAACCAAAAACGCCCAACAATTAATGAGCCCTGCTAATCCCACTTGCATTCCCAGAGTCGTGAAGTCGCGCATGAGCAAAGTAAACAGCGGATAAAAAGCGACAGAATGCTGGTGTCCATCATCTGTATAGCTGTAGCCTAAATTAGCTATTTCGATGTACCATTTACCGTCCCAATGCGAAAACAGTGCCGAGCCACTTTTGAGGAGTCAGCCACTTACAAAATCTAGAGGTGGCAGACTCCCATACAGGGGCAGTTTCTTGCCGACTAAAGGAGCAATTACCTGCATCCCGATCGCCATTATCGATCGGCTCAGAAACCACATAGCAATTACAAAAATTAACCCGTCCCGGCTTAACGTCCGAGTTTATTGGGAATCCCTTCGCAGCCACCGGGAATAGTCTCTCTCGACTTCGAGCCACACCAAGCGCAGCAGTAATAGCGCTGCTCGTCCGACAGTCGCTTGACAGCTGTGAAATCAGCGCGTTCCACCACAGCGCCGGTATGTTCGCCCGTTTGATAGTTGGGAAATTCGGTACGGCTGCGGGGGGATGCAGTTTCTGCCGAGCCGTAGAATAATGCGGCGGCTCTCATGTCGGCGCGAGCGAGATTGGCGTCATACAAGACAGCGCGCGAGAGGTTTGCTTTCACTAAATCGCACTTGCTGAGATTGGCGCGGACGAGGTTGGCTTCGCTCAAATCCGTCCATCGCAAATCAGTGCCAGCCAGGTCAGCACCCGCTAACATGACATTGAGATCGATAACGCGGATACCGTGATCCCTATCTTCAGCGTAGCCGCCGTCACCGTCAAGGATGGGACGGCCTAAAAGCCGATCGCGCTTCAGAGGAGTAACCAATCTCGACTGCGACAAAAACCGCAGAATTTTAGCTTTACCTTCAGCATCTACACTGCTCATAATCGCAGCGGTGCGGCCTTCTGCGATCGCCCTTTCCTGCGGCCAGTCTTCCAAAAACCCTTGTTCGTCAAGGGCCAAGTCGGAAACCCCTTGAAAATAAGCATCGATCGTTTGCTGCTGCGTAATTCTGTTTTGCTGAATCGTCAAATCTTTCGAGATCACGTACTGCCGCCAAGCCACATAAACGCCCAAAATCGCGATCAAAATTTGGCCCAAAGCGCCGATCAACTCGCCGAGAGCGCCGATGGCGTCCCAGTTGATTTGGATGTTGCGGCTTCCCGGTTCAGTATTACTACCGCTGAGCATCAGCAAGCCAACAATCCCAGCTAAAAGCCCAAAGCAGGCGACTATCAAAGTGCGCCAAGTCGGCGGAATTACCTGCGCCCAGATTTTGCCCCAACTCGGCCACATCAGTCGCAGCGATATGCCGATCGCACCGACAGCGCCCATTAAGCCCAGCCAAATGTTGTCATTGGCGAGCCCAAAAATCATCGCTGCGATCAACCCCAGCGTCAGCACCGATCCCGACTTCTCAGTAGTCGTTTGTTCCGGCTGCTGCGGCAAAAACACCTTGCGAGTTGGAGGCGGTGGCACCGGTTTTTTCGGTTCAGCAGTAACGACGATTGTCCCTGATTCTGGTGGCACAGTAGGGCTCGCACCGTTCTGACTTTCTACAGTCACGTTAGACTCAGGGCGATTGGGTTGAGAAGAGTTGTTTTCTGGTGTCATGCGTTGAGGCAAATTCTAATTTTAGCCGATCACTAAAACGATTTTAACTAACCTAGCAGTATTCTAGATAATATTACAATAGAAATATCCACTAATTATACTCAAAGAGGTAACAGATTATGACCCTGGTACTCCCCAATCTGCAAGAAAAAAAAATGGGTCAAGTAATCACTACAATCACCGTCACGAATCGCATCGATCTAGTTATGGCTGAACGGGGATTCATTGGTGCTGAGGAAGTTCGCTCTGTTACCATCGATAACGTTGTTGTCGATACCGGAGCAACTCTGCTTTCCTTGCCCGCTCCTATTATTAGCCAGCTAGGGTTAAAACAAGTAGGAGAAAGAGATGTATAAACATCCGCTGGCATCAAAAAAGGTAAAATTTTTGCCGACGCTCAAATTATTGTAGAGGGCAGAGAGGGCAGATTTGATTGTTTAGAATTACCGGAAGGCGTTTCGGCTGTTTTGTTGGGCGTGATTCCAATGGAAGAACTAGGCTTAGAACCAGATTTAAAAAATCGACGGTTGCGAGTATTGCCGATGAACAATCAGCAAACATATCTGATGGGTTAGTCGATCGGCGTTTACCGTAGCACAAACCTCTCGCCTGTGATTTCTCTCATCTCCAGTCAATTACCCGCCATCAAAAATGTTGGTCGTGAGGACTACTAAACTCCTCATAAAGTTTTTATGATTTTATTACTACTTACAAAGTAACTTTATTTGTGAGAGGTTAGATATTATTAACTGCGCTTAAAAATTGACCCAAAAACCCAGTTTTTAGGTATATGTAAGATTTTTGCCCTACATCTAGCGAGCAAAATAAGCCTTGAGCAAATACACGCCAACCGTCCCAAATATCAAAACAACTAACCCTAAAAGTAACTCGATACTAAACCTTTGAGCATTGCCCAAAGCGACAAGAATTTGCTGCCGCACTACAAACGCCAACAGCCAGCAAATCTCGGCCTTCAGCCAAGCCAAAAGACTTCGCCCCAACATATATTGCCGGCGAGCGTTCTCAGGAGTAATCCGTACCGGATAATTAAAAGTATGCGGATAGCGCGATACCGCAGTTAAAACCGCAAAAATAATGGCAGCAACCGCCGGCACGATCCAAATCGTCACCTTGTCGCCCCAAGCATCAGCCAGCCCCCCCAAGCCGAAATGAATCGGAATTCGATCGGGCAAAACCGCCCAAAACTTGACGATGAGCAAAACAGCCAGCAAAAGCGCGATCGCACCTAAAAGCTCTACCGCCACTACAACAGGCGAAAGCCTCAGAGAAATAACCGGCCGTTGGTTTGGTGTGTTTCCAGTCATGGCTACTGAAAATTAGATTAATATTGAAAATAATAGTATTGCTTCCAATTTCATTCCCCAACAGCTTTAGTTGGGGGTTTCCAAACATCCCGCGAGGTTCTATGACGGCTCAGGTCTTGATTGAAAAGAAAAAGTTAGAAAAACCGCCCCTAACAATACACACATTAGGCGATCGCGTCCTGCGGCAGCCAGCCAAGCGCGTCAAAAGCGTCGATGCAGAAATTCGGCAGCTAGTCCGAGAAATGCTGCAAACCATGTACAGTGCCGACGGTATCGGTTTGGCTGCACCCCAAGTCGGAGTCCACAAACAAGTAATTGTCCTCGACTGTGACCCGGAAAACCCCGCCACACCCCCAATTGTTTTGATCAACCCCACCATCAAAAGTAGCAGCGGCGATATCTGCATCTTGCAAGAAGGGTGTTTGAGTATTCCGGGAGTTTATTTAGAAGTCAAACGCCCAGAAGTCATTGAAGTCTCCTACCGCGACGAATACGGCCGCCCACAAACCCTGATAGCAACAGAGTTACTGTCGAGAGCAATTCAGCACGAAATGGATCACCTCAACGGAGTGCTGTTTGTAGACAGAGTAGAAAACAAGCTGGCACTAAATGAAGCATTAGTCAAGCATAAATTTTCCCCAAAGGCAGTAAAATCAGTATGATGGCAGGAACTCCGAAAAGTGGTTTACTCTTAGCTCTTTCGTGCATCACTGCGATCGCGGCAGTCGGCTCCATCTTTGAGCTGTCATCGGGAGAAGCTCAACTGGGCAATTTAGTCACGGGCATCATCCTTGCCCTGAGCGTACCGCTAACTGGCATATTTTTCTATGCAGCCGTTCAGGATGCCAGGGCCAATCTCTAAGCAGAGTTATTAGTCATTAGTCATTAGTCAGCAGTTATTAGTAATTAGTAATTAGTAATTAGTAATTAGTCAGCAGCTAACAACCAATAACTGTGGAATAAAGACTGCTCAAAAATAACATCAGCTAACAGCTCGCGAGCTCATGACCAATGACTAATGACTAATGACTAATGACTCATAACTCATGACTAATGAAATCGGATTTCTGCGACAAGTGCCAGCCAAAGATGCTGCAGGAACGCCAGCATCCAAGTACCAACTTTCTGAAGAAGGGGAATTGGTCATCGGACGCGATCGCAATTGTCAAATAGCTTTAGAGTCGATCGCCCACGGCATGGTTTCCCGTCGCCACGCCATGATCCGTCCCCTGACTCAGGGTACTTTGACGAGATGGGAAATTTGCGACCTCAACAGCGCTAACGGAACTTATATCAACGGAAAAAAGCTCTCTGGCTGCCAAACTTTAGAAACAGGCGATCGCATCAGTCTCGGCCTTGACGGCCCTGAATTTATATTTGAATCTCCCGTAACTCCTTACCAAAATCAACCCGGATTAAGAGCACCACAAACGGGCAATTTGGCTGGTAGCGAAAAAGACGCTCTCACTTTAACTCAATTATTCCCGATCGCATCCACTGGCAAACAATTAAGCCAAAAAGCTTACTTATATCCAGGTATTGCCACAGTTATTGTTGTCGTGTCGATGTTTGTCGCGGTTGGAAATTCTGCAGCCTTCAACTTGCTGCTGTCAGCTTACCTCGCCGGTGCGGCTTACTACTTTATCTATCAACTGTGTGGCAAACACAAGCCTTGGTGGGTATTGCTTGGTTCGGCTTTAGCTACAGTCCTGATTGTGATCAGCCCCTTATTAATTGGATTTATATTAGTATTTAGAGAAATTTTGCCCGGCCGCCTGCCCACCGAAGGCGAAACAATCAGTTTTTTGCCTTTTTTGACCAGAATGTTTTTTGGGGCGGGTCTAATGGAAGAATTGCTGAAAGCCCTGCCCGTTTTGGGAGCGATGTTGCTGGGAAATTGGCTGCGAAATCCGTGGCGCGATCGCATCGGTGTTTGGGAACCTTTAGACGGAATTCTGTTAGGAAGTGCTTCGGCAGTCGGCTTTACACTGTTAGAAACTCTGGGACAGTACGTTCCCAATGTCATCCAAAATGTCACTCTGCAAGCAGGACCCGACGCCGGACAATTAGTAGGATTGCAGTTGCTAATTCCCCGCATTTTGGGTTCCGCCGCCGGACACATGGCTTACAGCGGCTATTTGGGATATTTTATCGGTTTGAGCGCGCTTAAACCCAGGAAGCGCTGGCAAATTTTGGGCGTAGGTTATTTCAGCGCTTCCGCACTTCACGCTTTGTGGAATGCGTCGGGAGCCGCCAGCGTACTTTTGCTGGCCTTGGTGGGAGTTTTGTCCTATGCGTTTTTGGTAGCAGCGATTTTGAAAGCCAGAGCTCTGTCTCCGAATCGAGAGCAAAATTTTGCAACTCGAATATTTTCTGAAAAGTGACTGCTGAGTGCTTAATTGTTGATCTGCCAGGGCACCTCAAGCTGCCATTTTTTTCTTGTGTTTTAACCAGGTCAAACCTGCCAATGCTAAAGCTGTGCCCCCTGCGGCGAGAGGTTCGGGAACTGGTTCGGGTTGGGTATTCACTAGAGTGTAAGAAACAGGGGTATCACGGACGATCAATCTACTGTATATCTCATAGCTATCGGTGATGATCGATCCATCGTCTATATATGATTGATAGTTGATATTTCTGTGCACAGTCTCATTAGTCGAGGAGTAATAGGTAAATCCTATAGACCAAGATTCGTAGCTCTCATGTATCCAGTAAAAAGGCCCTCCTGGTTCGTCTGGAGGACTGATATATTCATTTATCACACTGTAGCCGCCCCTTGCAAACAGTCCTCGAAAAGCTCCTTGCTCAAAAGAAGCTGTAGCCCCTGCCAAATTGTAATATTTTTCCCATCCTTCCAATCTTCCCTCGGAAACGGCAATTTCTTCAAGTCCTATTCCTGTAAGCGAGGAGTTATTGAACTTAAAAAAACCGCTACGTGAACTATTTTCCACTTGGAAATTGTAGGTGAGTACGGCGGCTTGTGCTTTGTCTACTCCTACCAATGACACAGATGAAAACACACTTAAAATTGTGCTAGCGATCGCACTTCCTAATCTGTGCCTTTGTTTGTGACTCATTGTTTTTTCATTAAGCTTTACGTAAGTGTAATTTATTTGAGTGAGCGATCGCCCGTAATTATCCCCATTCTTAAAGTAAATTTTTTTGAAGTCAAAGATTGCCGAATGTAAATAACCGAACTAATACGGATGCGTCATCTGTTCTATTTGTATAATTTATGACTTTCACTATTACTTTTGAACACAAACTAGAAAAATGTTTGATCGTAATCGCCAAATATTCCGACGGGTTTGTGTTGTGGCGATGCTGCGGACGAGCGTCCCAATTGGTATACACACTTAATAAATTTTGTCAATACCTAATTTCCAGACATTTTACCCCTGTATTCTGCCCTTGTGTATGATTCGCTACTGCTTAATTGCCTGATGCGATAATCGCAACTGAACTTAGAAATTCTTCACAAATAGTTTGACTGTGGTACTATCTGGATGGCTGTGAGTAGCTGAGGGAAGCCAAGGGGCTTGATTCCTGTGGTGGTGGAGGAGAATCCAGGAGTGCTAGATAGGATGTCATTGGGATACGCAAACGTTTTCGCCCAGCGAAGTCAACCCGAACCCCTCCGCATTGGGGTGATTGGGGTTGGCAATATGGGCCAGCACCACACACGAGTTCTGAGCTTGCTAAAAGATATCGAACTCGTGGGTGTTGCAGACATAAATGTAGAGCGGGGAATAGATGTAGCAAGCAAATATCGGGTTCGCTTCTTTGAAGACTACCGAGATTTGCTCGCCCACGTAGATGCAGTTTGCGTCGCTGTTCCAACTCGCCTGCACCACCCTGTGGGGATGTCTTGTCTCCAAGCGGGTGTTCACGTTTTAATTGAAAAGCCGATCGCGGCTAGCATTGCCGAAGCCGAATCTTTGGTCAACGCGGCTGCAGAGGCCCACCGGATTTTACAAGTGGGTCACATCGAGCGCTTCAATCCAGCTTTTCAGGAACTCGGCAAAGTGCTGAAAACTGAAGAGTTACTGGCATTGGAAGCTCACCGGATGAGTCCCTATTCCCAGCGGGCTAACGACGTATCGGTAGTTTTGGATTTAATGATCCACGACATCGACTTGCTCCTGGAATTGGCAGATTCCCAAGTGGTGAAGCTGACCGCCAGCGGCAGCAGGGCCTCAGATTCAGGTTATTTAGACTACGTGACAGCAACGTTGAACTTTGCTAACGGCATTGTCGCCACCTTGACTGCCAGTAAGGTGACGCACCGCAAACTCCGTTCCATCGTGGCTCACTGCAAGAATTCTCTGACAGAGGCAGATTTTCTCAACAACGAAATCTTGATTCACCGACAAACAACCGCCAATTACGTGACGGATTACGGTCAGGTGCTTTACCGTCAAGATGGGTTGATCGAGAAAGTTTACACCAGCAATATTGAACCGCTCCACGCAGAATTGGAGCATTTTATTAATTGCGTGCGGGGTGGAAATCAGCCTTCTGTGGGAGGAGAACAAGCTCTCAAAGCTCTGCGGCTTGCGAGTGTAATCGAGCAAATGGCTCTCGACGGTCAAGCTTGGTATCCGAAAGAGCTAGAGTCTACTTTGCAAGTTAGCTAAATCGAGACAAATCGTGTCGTTTCCGGGTGCTTTTACAGTTTGGGTTTGTTGTTCGTTGAAGAGAGTAACTGTTCCCATGCAACCGGATTCGATATCAGTCGATTTGAGATTGGACAATTCGGCGTGAGAAGTTCGGCGTGTGCGAGCGTCGAGTTGCGCTCAATCGAACGATTTTAGATCTTAGATTGACAATCAAGCATCCAAGATACAAGCCCCCGGATTTATTCGTCTAGAAATTAAAAACCTGTATCCGATAAAGGAGTCCCCGAATTGATCCGTGGGGTCAAGGCTAAAATCTAAAATCTAAAATCTAAAATCGATTGACTCTGCAGATGAATCTGGGGGCTTGAACTAAGGTTTAAACTTTTTTGCTCTCGACAACAGGAGTCGTGGGCAAGTATCCGTCTTTAGGTGAAGTCACGATTTATGCCAACAAAGAGCGACTATTTGACGACTGATGGTTTTGCTAACTAGCTGATTTCCTTGAGGACTCAGGTGAATGCTGTCTCGATACAAAGTTGGAAATTCGGCCGCACAATTGAAAATGGGAAGAAAATCTATGTAAGTAATTTTCTCTGTTTCTACGAGTTCGGCGAGACGCGCTCTAGCTTTGACTTCCCAGTCGCGAGGGCCCGGGCCGCCGAGTTCGCCCCGCTTCGGCGTGACTGCTAGTAAAAACTTGACGTTGGCGGATACAGCTATTTTCTGGATTTGGCGAATAGCTTCTAAGTTGCAGGCTACTACATCGCTGCTTGTGGCTCCGGGTGCTGCCAATTGGCCTGTCGGCACTGCAGGGAGCAGGTAGCGGCTCAATAACTCTAGCGTAGCCGATCGGGGTTTGTGATCCGGGTAAGATCGATCGCGCCCCACAACCAGATCACAAGGAGCCGATGCAAACAAATCGTCCGTATTAAGCAGCAAAACCAAAGCCTTTGCCCCAAAAACACCGAAACGCTTGGCGTAAGCAAGTTGATTCCTCGGCCCCCAAGAATTGGCTGAGGCGTTGAGAACTTCAAAATTTGAATAGTTGACTTGTGAACCTAATTGTGTATTGTTCGCCAGATTCTGTACTTGCAGTCTCAAATTCCGAGTCATAATTTCCGAGATCGTATCTGTCTGATGTGTCCACCAACCACCGTTGGCGACAGAATCTCCCAACAGCAAGACGCGCAGAGTTTCTGCAGGGGGTATCGGGGCGATCGCTCCAGTACGCATCGAATACTCGTTAATCTCAATCCGGTTGCCCAAGCGACGCACCTTCTGGTTGGGCGCCAACAAATAGCCGCACTCGGCATCGGCAATATAAATCAAAGGATTACCAAAACCTAGCAGCACCCGCAGGAGCACTTCGATTGCTGCCCCCAATCCTGCGGTGACAGCCAAAATTATGAGAACAACTTCCACCACTTAACCTCGATAGAGAAGGAAAAATCCCTGCCGACACCAAGGTATAAAAAAGAATGCAACTGCAGTCAAGCTTTCATCCCCGATTGTAGTCAGTCGATTTGAGATTAAAGATTAAAGCATTGACTCGACAGATGAATCTGGGAGATCTCGCTAAAACCTGAACTTTTTTGTTTTCCAGGACTCCTGCTTAGAAGCAAGTATCTGTCTTGGAGTGACCTGTGTAGGTCGCCTTTGTAAAATCTAAAATCTAAAATCTAAACTGTTATGGCTGCGGGGTTGGAGCAACTTGGCGACCCGATTAAGTCAACCGAATCGCCCCCGTGGATATAGAATTCTAGAATATACCGTCAAAATCCGCCGTCAGCCGTCAGTAAGGAACCCCACGCTTAAAAGCGGGGGCTTTCAAGACAGTCCGGCTCTGTGAGCGAGATTGAACCGAAAGCCCAAACCTTACCAGAGACAGGATCAGACCTACGTTTTTTGAGTCACGATACCGGAAAATGCGACGCTAGTTTTCCGCTCTATCGCTGAGAGTTAAACAGGCTTAAAGGGGTCAAACCAGTGCTTTCAGCCTAACAAGCTCACTAAACATTCTCGAAGCGAACATTACCCCGAAAGGGAGATTGAGGCAACCATACCTCACCGGAGAGGCAACCCGACCTCTCCAACCCCGAAAGGGGATTCAAGGCGACGGTCGTCGCAGCCGCCTTCCTCCCCATGCGTAAAGTCAGGGGCTTCCCGCTCGTTTTTTGGTGAACTTGGTGGTTTCAGGAAAATCCGTGGACTTAAAACAAATATTCAAAACGCCGAATCCCATAATCGGTGTCGTACATTTACAGCCTTTGCCAACTTCTCCCCGCTGGGGCGGAAACCTCAAAGCTATTATCGGAAGAGCCGAGCAAGAGGCTACAGCGCTGGCTTCTGGTGGCGCAAACGGTATCATAGTTGAGAACTTTTTCGACGCTCCTTTTGCCAAAGACAGCGTAGATCCGGCTGTGGTAAGTGCCATGACTCTGGTAGTTGAGAGGCTAACAAATCTCGTGACGCTGCCGATCGGCGTTAACGTGCTGCGAAACGACGCCCACAGCGCGATCGCCATCGCCTCCTGCACAGGAGCTCAATTCATCCGCGTCAACGTCCTCAACGGCATCATGGCTACAGACCAAGGCTTAATTGAAGGTCAAGCTCACCAGCTACTGCGCTACCGCCGGGAATTGGGCAGCGATGTCAAAATATTAGCAGACGTGTTAGTCAAGCACGGGCGACCCCTAGGCAGCCCCAACTTGACCACAGCCGTCCAAGAGACGATCGGGCGCGCTTTAGCAGACGCCGTAATCCTTTCCGGCTGGACAACTGGTAGCCCTCCCAATCTCGAAGACTTAGAACTCGCGAGTGCAGCAGCGGCGGGAATTCCAGTTTTCATCGGCAGTGGCGCCTCGTGGGAAAACATTTCCACCCTCATGCAGGCCGCTGACGGCGTAATCGTATCGAGTTCCCTGAAACGAAACGGCCGCATCGAGCAGCCTATAGATCCGATCCGTGTCAGTCAGTTTGTAGAAGCCGCCCGCCGCAGCTCGTCACAGAAAGAGCGCGAACAGGAAAATAGAGATGCTAATGGCTCAAGAGGGCCAACACCGGAACCGGGCAAAGTCACAAGTAAAACGTAAAATGGGAATTGTTGACTGTTGGCAGTTGACAGTTGACAGTTGGCAGTAGTCAGTAGTCATCAGTTATCAGTCATCAGTCATTAGTTAACCATTAACAGTCATTAGTCAACAGTCAACAGTCAACAATTCCCAATTATCAATTACCAAATCAAAAAATGATTCGCCGACGTTCAACCCCTTGGATTCATCGCTGGTCTCGGACTGTGATGGCAGCGATCGCAGCCATAGGCGTCGTAGAAACGGCCTATCTCACGATCGCTAAATTCACCAATGGCTCGGTCATTTGTCCCACCAGTGGCTGCGACAAAGTTCTCAACAGTCCCTACGCTACAGTCTTTGGCACAGTGCCTTTAAGTTTGTTAGGCTGTCTGGCTTACCTGAGCATAGCAATCCTGGCATTGGCTCCCAAAGCTGTAAATCCCGACACCAAGAAAGGACTGCACTCTCAACTAGAAAACAAAACTTGGCAAGCGCTATTTATCATCACTGCTGCGATGGTAATTTTCAGCAGCTATTTGATGTATTTGATGGCTTTTGAAATTCAGGATCTGTGCATTTACTGCGTCACTTCTGCCTTATTTGCGCTGTCGCTGTTTGTACTGGTGCTAGTCGGGCGCGAGTGGGAAGATATCGGACAGTTGGTGTTTACAGGCATTTTGGTGGCAATGGTGAGTTCGATCGGTGCTTTGGGACTTTATAACAGCGTCAACTCACCTGCTCCTACTGTCTCTACCCCCGGAATTGTACCCCCTGCCGTCACTACAACCTCCGGCCCGGCACAAATGGCTTTGGCCCGCCACCTCCGACAAATCGGCGCTAAAGAGTACGGCGCTTACTGGTGTCCCCACTGCCACGACCAAAAAATGCTCTTCGGCAAAGAAGCAGCCAAAATAATTGATTATTTTGAATGCGATCCCAGGGGGCAAAATTCCCGCGCTGAAATTTGCAAAGCTGCTGCTGCGAATGTTAAAGGTTTCCCTACTTGGGAGATTAATGGTCAGTTTTATGCGGGGACACAATCTTTGGATAAACTCGCTGATTTATCGGGTTACACCGGCCCCCGCAACTTTCAAAACTGACAGGAAAGTTGGAGATTATAGATGACAGATTTTAGATTGATGGGCAGGAAATATCCTGGTTTTTAACTTAGTTTATGCTTGGCTCGTGCTGCGAAATCAATCTAAAATTTTGCATCTTTAATTAATAAAAAATAGTAAAAATTAGTGATAACGAAAAAAATAAAACAAGGTGTGGGTCTCTAGTATTTAGCTCGGTGAATAATTACTAAAACTTTTACATAAAAATGCAATAAACCGGGTTTCTGCTACCAGAATGATTGTTGAAATGACATATTTTGGTTGCGAAACCCGGTTTCTGCTGTTGCAGCCCGATCGCACCAAAAAACCAAAAAATTGGATAATTTAAAATCTAAAATCGACTCGCCCGCACCGAAAAACCAAAAAATCTAAAATCTAAAACCTAAAATCTAAAATCGACTTAGCCGATCGCCCCGGAGAGGTAAAACCTATACCTAGTAGTAGTTTAGATGCTCACAGGGCGAGGCCCACATCCCCAAAATATGCTAGAAACTATCAAAAAATGGGTCGATCGAGAACGCCGAGTATTGATTACTGCGAGTGCCGTTGCTAGTACGGTGATTGTAATGCGCTGGTTCGGATGTTTTCAGGTGTGGGAATGGGCTGCTTTCGACCACTTTGTGCGCTGGCGGCCGGCCGAACCCATTGACTCGCGCATCGTCATTGTAGAAATTAAGGAAGCTGATTTGCAAAAATACGGCTACCCAATTTCGGATGCTGTCTTGGCCCAATTGCTGCAAAAATTGCACGCTGGCAAGCCGCGGGCGATCGGCCTCGACATTTACCGAGATTTGCCAACTCAACCGGGTAACGCCGAATTGCTCAAAACTTTTAAAACTATTCCCAACTTAATCGGCATTGAGTTGATGCCCGACGAAACCAGGCTCGGAGTTCGCCCGCCTCCGGTACTTGACAAGCTCGATCGAATCGGTTTCAACAACGTTGTTATCGACGCTGACTCAAAAGTCCGGCGAACTTTGCTCTACGCTTGGCCCGGAGACGGCAAAACTCATCAAAGTTTCGCACTCAGACTGGCTTTGCTTTACCTCAAAAGCGAAGGAATTTCCCCTCAACCAGCGAGAGTCAATCCTAAATACTTGCAGTTAGGCAAGGGGGTTTTTCGGCCTTTTCAACCGAATGACGGTGCTTACGTTCGAGCAGACAGCCGTGGCTATCAAATTTTGACCAGCCTGCGCGGCCCGCGAGGCAGTTTTCGCACTGCATCGATGAGCGATGTGCTCTCTGGCACAGTACCTGCTGATTTTGTACGATCGCGCGTTGTCTTGATCGGCTCAAATGCCCCCAGTCTCAAAGACTTTTACCAAAATTCTTACAGTTCCGGTTGGTTTGGTCCTCCCCAGCAAATACCGGGAGTCGAGCTTCAGGCTCATTTCTTGAGCCAAATTTTGAGTGCAGCCATCGACGGGCGCGGGGGTATCAATGTCTGGCCAGAGGCTGCGGAGTTGCTGTGGATTTTGGTGTGGTCTTGGGCGGGAGCAAATGTGAGTTGGAATTTGCGATCGCTTGGTCGATCGGCTTACTGTTTATTAAGTATCTGTCTAGGTCTAAGTGCTAGTTTATACTTAGTCTTCTTAAGAGGTTGGTGGCTACCGTTAATTCCTCCCATCCTCAGTCTTGTGGGTTCTGGTGCTGCTGTTGTGGGTTATCTGGCTCACTTGCAAGAAGAATTAAAACGGTCTAAAGAATTTTTACAATCGCTAATCGATACAATTCCCGACCCCATTTTTGTCAAAGATCGAACTCACCGCTGCGTAGTTTTGAATCAGGCATATTGTCGGTTTATTGGCTATCCTTTAGAAATTTTAACTTGCCGAACCGATTACGATTTATTTCCCCAAGCCGAAGCCGAGATATTTTGGCAGCAAGACGAATTAGTATTTCAAACTCACCAGCCGCGAGAAAATGAAGAATATTTTACTGACGCTCACGGAATTACGCATCTAATTGCGACTAAAAGATCCCTGCATAAAGATGCCGCCGGCAACCTATTTTTAGTCGGAGCAATCAGAGATATTACCGAGCGCCAACTCCGCGCAAATGCCCTAGAACAAAAAAATGCTGAGCTCAGCCACCAAGCTTATCACGATTGTCTTACCGGTTTGCCCAACCGCCAAATGTTCTACGAATGCTTGCATAAGTCTTTAGAAATAGCCTCTAGCACTCAGGAATTGGTAGCTTTACTCTTTTTAGATTTAGATGGATTTAAATCAATCAACGACACTCTCGGACACAATGTGGGTGATTTACTCTTAAAAACAGTTGCCAGTCGGCTCAAAAAATGCTTGCGCGGCAGCGATACAATCTCGCGGTTGGGCGGCGACGAGTTCACAGTCATTTTGCCCGCAATTCCAGGTCGCGAGGAAGCTGCGAAAGTAGCTGAAAAAATTTGCGACGCTATCATGCAGCCTTTTATTTTAGAAGAACATACAGTTTCTGTAACTACAAGTATTGGGATTAGTTTATATCCCATTGACGGTCAAGAGCCAGAGATGTTAGTTAAGAATGCCGATGTTGCGATGTATCGTGCTAAGGAACGCGGGAAAAATCAATATCACTTTTATTAATTAAGAGCAGTTAACAACATAATGCAACTGTAGGTAAAGTCCCCACCCCCTTCTTGATAAGTCTGTGCAGCTAACTTAAAAAAATAGCTCGCTCCTTAAACTGTAAGCCCTCTAAGCTTTTTAAAACCGTTGAAAAAAATGTCCAAAGTAGTAAAATCTCAAATTTAAAATCATGTAATTTAAAATACTTTAATCGGTCATCTGCCATTAGATATACTTAGCAAAATATAAAATTTATGAGAACAACTTGCCGTCTTCTCTAAATGTTCCAAAATATTAAAATAAATCACAACCTGAAACCAAATTCAAATCGCCCAAAAGCCTTAATGTAAAAAAATTTATGTAAACTTACGAAAGTTAATTAAAGTAAATGTAAAGATATCAGTGGAAATACGGAAATTGATAGATATAATAGGTGGTACAGACGTGGATCTATTGCGGTGATTTGAATAAGGCTGTGAATACTATGCGTACTTTGATTCAGCTCACAACAACGGCAACCCTGGTGGCCGGCCTGCAAGTGAATGTAGTCGGCACCGCAAATGCGGCTCGACTTGCCAGCAACTCAACTAGCAATTTCACAAAAGCCCGTAGCACAGGCGAGAACCCCAGAGTTTGGACAGTTACACCAACCTCTAGGTTGGGAAATCCCCAACAATACGAACCAACCCCAAACGGGAACCCCGAAAGTGACGGTACGGGGACGCGCTGACCCCAAATTTTCAATAAATTTTCAATCTTCTATTCGCGGAGATTTGTACCAATTGGATTGGTTAATTAAAGTATGGCTGCACCAATCCGGATCGGTGAGGGGATAGTCCACTCGGTAATGACCGCCGCGACTTTCGGTGCGAAACGCAGCACTTTTGACAATTAAATAGCCGATATCCAATAAATTCCCCACTTCTCCCCAATTTCCCAAAATTGAGCTATTCTGGGCCTCAGCAGGGGAAAAATCAATAATTTGTCCGGGCCGTAAATTATCAAGCGTTTGACTCAAAGGCAACAAAGCAAATTCTTGCCGCCAAATCTCAAGTTGGACGATCGCCCTTTCCAAATCCCGCTGTCCCCGGCAAATGCCCGCACTCTGCCACACCAAATTCCGCAATTCAACCCGCAACCTTTCGATCGCCTCAATGTCCTGTTCAGAAATCGATTTTTCCCAGATTTCCCCCGCCTCGAACTGATCGGCGAATGCCTCGGCCCTTCCACCTTCTAGCTGCAAAAGTCCCATCTGCGCCCCAAAAACCAGACATTCCAGCAGCGAATTGCTCGCCAACCGATTAGCGCCGTGTACCCCCGTGCTCGCAGTTTCTCCCACCGCGTACAAACCCGGAATCGAAGTTTGGTTAAACTTGTCAGCGACAATCCCTCCCATCCAGTAATGGGCCGCGGGCGTCACCGGCACCGGTTCGGAAAAAATATCAATTCCCCAATCAGCGCACACTTGAATAATATTGGGAAACCTGTACCGCAGTCGATCGACCGCAATCGGGCGCAAATCCAGCCAAACATGAGGTTCCCCCGTCTTCTGCAAGTGGCGGAAAATAGCGCGACTGACAACATCCCTAGGGGCTAGTTCCCCGCTGGGGTGAGAGTCAAAAGCAAAGCGATATCCCTTACTGTCAACCAAATGAGCTCCTTCTCCCCGCACCGCTTCGCTAATGAGAAACCGAGGCGCGCCCGCGGTGCTCAGCGCCGTCGGGTGAAACTGCACAAATTCTAAGTCTCGCAGCAAGGCCCCGGCGCGCCACGCAATTGCCACCCCGTCCCCGGTACTTACCGACGGATTGGTCGTTTGAGCAAAAACTTGTCCGCCGCCGCCTGTCGCCAGCACCACGGCTTTGGCCTGCAGCCACTTGACTTGTGAGCCGCAAATCGAGCTAATCCCCTGACACCGCCCGGTTTTGTCTAGCCACAGACTCAAAGCAAAGGCAGGAGATACGAGTTGAATGTTTTTGCGGCTTAATACTTTTGCTGTCAGCGTACTGATAACGGCTTTGCCCGTAGTGTCGGCGGCGTGGAGAACTCGGCGGCGGGAGTGCGCTGCTTCTAGGGTGAGGGCTAAATCGGGGCCGGTGCGATCGAATGCAACGCCCATTTTCACCAGGGAGTCGATGCAAGCACCAGCTTCCTCGACTAAAAATTTCACCGCCTCCAAATCGCAAAGACCGGCTCCCGCAGCCAGTGTATCCTGAACGTGCAGCGCTGCGGAATCTTCAGGGGCGATCGCCGCCGCAATCCCTCCTTGAGCCCAATCGCTTGCAGAAACAGGCAGGGTATTTTTATTGATCAAGCCCACGTGCAAATGCTCTGGCAGGCAAAGTGCTGTGTACAAACCCGCCGCGCCAGCACCTATTACCAATACGTCAAATTTGTCAGTCATAAGTCTGCCGCCAGTCTATTTTAGATTTTAGATTTTAGAATTGAGTCTACAGATGAATCTGGGGACTTGAACTAATGTCAGTCAAGGGATTTTAGATTTTAGATTTTAGATTTTAGATGAATGAGGGGAACCCGCTTATTTCAATCTAGCGAATTTGGGTCGGCTTTTGCCGAATGGTGGTTGAAAGTAAGTCTTGAGAAATTAAAGGCAGAAGTCATCAGCCTGTAGAAAAAAATCTTTTCTTTCTGCCGAATGCCTTCTGCCCAATTGCGAATGCCTTCAAAAGAGACCCGCTGCTACCTAGTCGTAGAGACCATTATTCAACCGGTTGTCTCCTTCAATAAAGACTGATTCAACATCAGTTACGGTGAACTTTTCCATGTTAGCTTGCAGCACTTTTTTCTGAGCTTCCGTCAAGTCTGGAATATTGAGTACGTCCTCAACATTTTCGTAAGGAGCATTCTTAATAATTAGTCGAGCTAAAGTGGGATACAACCCTCGAAATTCCCGAAAGTCTCGGACGGCGCTGTTGTTCAAATCAAGTTTTTTGCCGTATTCTGTGGCAAGCTTCTCATCGGCGCGATTGGTTCTAGCCGGAGCTTCAACAGCTAGGAGCGAGGATGATGGCAAGACGATACGGCTCAAGGTTGCCGCGATCGCACTTTGGTCTCCAGCCCATGCAAAGCAGCCCAGCACTAAGCCCAATACTGCCAATAGACGACCCAATCGTTTCATGAAGTTTTGTCTCCCAATTTCATACACAGCATTTATGTAGAGACTACCATTTTGCTTATGCAGTTTTTCAGATAAATCCGCAATAGGTAGAGGGCTGTTATAAACTTTACATTTTGGTATTGACAAGGCTGACAATATATGATAATAGCCGACTTTTAAGCATCGCAGGCAAGTTTATCAAAGGCACTCCCAATTAAAAACTCGGACTGCCATTTTAAAGGGTTAATTTTTGCCCCGCCCCCAATTTTCTCGCTATCAAGAACTTTTTCCTTTCGTTTTGAGAAAAGCATTCAAGTCAGCATAAGTACCGCCGTAAGTCACGGTGGGAGTGTCGTAACCCTTTAAAGCAACGGTGTGCTGCTCGAAAGCGCCCTGGGCCCCCAATTGCGTCAGGTATTTGTAGGTAGTTTCTCCCACAGCGATATCCTTGCCGAGTTGCTTGGTGCAAGATTCCAGGCGAAATGCTGCGTTTACAGTATCTCCCAAGGCGGTATAGTCCGATCGGTCGCTGCTGCCAGAATTTCCCACCATTGCATAACCGGTATTGATGCCAGCCCCGACTCGCAAAGGAAAAGGCAGGGGGTAACGGCTGCTGAGTTCGTCTGTTGCCTTGTGCAGTTCGCTCAAAGCTTGGCAAATCCGCATCATTTCCTCGCTGCTGACACCGCTGGTTTTGTGGAACCAGACTGCCATGATGGCATCGCCGATGTATTTGTCCACCCAACTGCCGTGTTCGCGAATAATCTGTCCTGCTTTGCGGAACCAGTTGCCGATAACTTCCGAGAGGAGGGTTTCGTCTAGCTGCCTAGTCAAAACTGTAAAGTCTCGGATGTCCATTACCATGACGCTAATCAGGCTACGCACCGTCAAAGTCGCCGTAAAATCTTCAGAGTCTGTCTCGTGTATTGGATCGTGTCGGTGGCCGGCGGTTGGGTTGTAAAAGTCCAATTCGGTTTGACCGAAAATAATCCGATCGCCATTTCTGAGAGTGACAGGAATACTGACGCGCCGCCCGTTGACAAAGGAACCATTGCGGCTGCCCAAGTCGATCAGGTAGAACTCTCCTGTCTCCATTTGCTGTAACATCGCGTGATTACGGGAAATCCAGCGATCTGTCAGTACAAAATTATTGTCATCGCTCCGCCCTACTGTCCAGCAATTGCTGCCGGAGAGCGGCAAGTAGCGATTGCCGCTTTTCTCTGTACGAAGTACCAAATGTGGATTGGCTTGCAAAGTCACCACAGCCCTAAAAACGACATCAAGTCAACCGATTTGAGATTTTAAACTTTAAATTTTAACTTTACCGCGCGGCTTATAACTGAGATTGCTGCTAAAAAACCTCAAATCTGCTGTTCTCAAATCTAAAATTGTTTAGTCGATCGTCGATGCACCAAAGCATACAGGATTGCCGAACCACAATTCGATCGCCAGCGAAGGTAGTTATGGTTCGATCATAGGCGAAATTGTCATATTTTTCACCCCAAAGATGTCTCTGGGGAATTAAATTTGTTGCTTTTTGCGGAAACATAACTCTCTACCCATATTCTACCTAAGGTCACGGCTCCCACTGCGAGCCAAGTTTTATTTATTCTCAGGGGGCCTAAAAAAACTGAAAAATGGCTCTCCGGCTCCGACCGAGAATTGTTAAACACAAGGTATCTTTAAGATTTGTTGCTTAACTTCTGGTTTTTGAAGATATCAACAAAGCCTTTTCCTCGCTGCGGCGGTCAATAAGTTGGAAATACGAGAATTTTATGTTATCGAAAAGAATTTTGCCTTGTTTGGATGTGAAAGCCGGTCGCGTGGTCAAAGGTGTCAATTTTGTCAACCTTAAGGATGCTGGCGATCCGGTAGAAATGGCTCAGGTATACAACGATGCGGGTGCTGACGAGTTGGTGTTTCTGGACATTACGGCGACTCACGAAGACCGGAATATTATGATCGATGTGGTGTACCGAACGGCCGATCGAGTATTTATCCCTTTGACGGTGGGCGGCGGCATCCAATCCTTAGACACAATTAAAAGTTTATTGAGGGCGGGCGCTGATAAGGTGAGTATTAATTCGGCGGCGGTGCGCGATCCGAGTTTAATTGACAAAGCCAGCGATCGATTTGGTAATCAGTGCATTGTAGTGGCGATCGACGCCCGCAAACGGCAAGACGCAGATAATCCGGGTTGGGACGTGTACGTGCGCGGAGGGCGAGAAAATACAGGCAAAGATGCGATCACTTGGGCCAAAGAAGCCGAACAGCGCGGCGCCGGCGAAATTCTGGTGACAAGCATGGACTCTGATGGCACTCAAGCCGGTTACGACTTGGAATTAACTCGCAGCATTGCCGAAATTGTGGAAATTCCCGTCATTGCTTCCGGGGGCGCCGGCAACTGCCACCACATCTACGAAGCCGTGACTGAGGGCAAAGCAGAAGCTGCACTGCTGGCTTCCCTGCTGCATTACGGGCAACTCAGTGTAGGAGAAATTAAAACTTATCTAGCAAAATGTCAAGTTCCCGTGCGACAGCAGCAGCCATTAGTTATTAGTCATTAGTCAGTGGATAGTCGGGCGCATCTCATATCTTGCAACATTTTTAACAAACCGCTCTGCGGGTTCACTCAAGCGCCCTCTCACGTTGCAAAGAGGCTAAATAAACCCGCCCCCACCCCATCCAACGATAAAACCAGTTACTGACATTGATACCGCTATGTGAGGCGCATCCGAAGGCACTTATAGAGAATTTTTTTGATTCTACACAAGTGCCTTCTACATAACTCTCTTGGGGCGATCGACGCCAGTCATCTAGAAATATTCCCTGAGAAGGATTTCAAATACCAGCTTTTTCAGCTAAATATTATATATTAGCTCAATTTGAAAGAAAGCAACGGTTGCTTTTATCAAAATTGAGTTAAAGATTGTGCAGAATATGAGTGAGCTTCAGCCTGTTAACAATCTTAGCGATCAAAACTTCTAAAAACGGAGAAATTTTGTATGTCTTTTATCAGCTTTAACTTCCCTGCCAAGCGTTTAGTCCGCACTTTAATAGCTGTTTGTTTTTGTGCCTTGATGTTTGTTTCTAATGCTTTTCCCGCTTTTGCCGTTACTAGCAGCCCCACCAAAGGTGAAGACCAACTTTTAGGGATTGAAAAAGAATCTCAAGAAGCTGTACTGAAAAAACCAATGTCCTTGGAAGAAACTCAAGAAAAAGCCAGCAAAGGACCCAACGAAGTTCAGGGAGACGCTGACATTGAAAAAATGAAAAATCCTTCCAATACACAAGCTACATCCTTTGAGCAACAAGTCAAAAAAGCTGTCAGCAAAGTTAAAGACTAACTCAGCGCGCAGTAGTCAGCGGACAGTTGTCAGTATAAAAGATTAGGGACACGGCGCGATGCCGTGTCCCTAGATTTTTTTTGTAGAGACACCGCACCGCGCCACATTCTTGAAAAGGCAGTATCCAATCTAAATTTAGCTTGAGTTTTCATAATTGCTCTTAGGAATTAGAATTAAATAACTTCCACAAGTTTGTGGGATGGGCGGGACGCCCATCCCACAATAACAATTAAAATTGTAAGTTATTTAATTCGCGATCCTTAGATGGAATAAAAAAGTGGAAAGGACTTGGCATCTTTCGGCTTTACGAACACTCTTTGCTGGGGCTGCAAGTTCAAGCTATCGAATCTTTCTCTAGTCAAATTAGCGTTTACTACTTGACCGTCATCTAAGGTCAATTCTACCTGAATTTCCCATCCCAAATGAATCAAGCGACTGATTCTTGCAGGCACTGTTGCACTATTTTCTGTAGTTTCAATTACTACGTCGTGAGGGCGCAAAAAAATCTCCGGGTTGGCTGAGTCAAAGCCGTTGTCTTGAAACATCCTCGAACTGCTGGGCAATACATTGACTGGGCCGATAAAACTCATGACAAAAGCACTCGCTGGATGGTCGTAAATTTCTGCGGGTGTTCCTACTTGTTCGATTTTACCTTTATTCATTACTGTGATGTGATCGGCAACTTCCATCGCTTCTTCTTGATCGTGCGTCACAAAGACTGTGGTAACGTGAACTTCGTCGTGCAGTCGCCGCAACCAAGCACGCAAGTCTTTGCGAACTTTGGCATCAAGAGCCCCAAAAGGTTCGTCTAGCAGTAACACTTTCGGTTCCACAGCCAGGGCTCTGGCGAGGGCCACCCGCTGTCGCTGGCCTCCTGAAAGTTGCGACGGGTATCTATCGCCCAATCCTGCCAATTGCACTAAATTCAACAACTCTTCTACCCGCGATTTGACTTTCGCGGGCGGTGTTTTCTGAATTTGCAGCCCGAAAGCGATGTTTTTTCGCACTGTCATGTGCTTGAATAGCGCGTAGTGCTGAAACACGAACCCAATTTTGCGGTCTTGGACGCTAGTATTCGTGGCATCTTGGCCTGTTAGCCAGATTTTGCCGGAGTCGGGCATTTCTAAACCGGCAATCAGCCGCAGCAGTGTAGACTTGCCGGAACCAGACGGGCCCAGCAATGCGACTAGGGAACCCGATTCAATTTCTAAGCTGACTCGATCGAGTGCTTGGAAACTGCCAAACTGTTTTGATACGTTTTCTACAACTATGCCCATAGGTAGGAAGAAGGAAGAGGGAAGAGGGAAGAGGGAAGAGGCAGGATACAGGAAGCAAGAGGCAAGAGGCAAGAGGGAAAAATGTTAATCTCCGGTTTGTGGATGGGTTAAGGTAAGTTTTTTTATAGCACGATCGCACATCAGTTTGTTAATTTTAGGGTTTTGGCGATCGGTCAGTCGATTTTAGATTTTAGATTTTAGATTTTAGATTTACTTGCAGCTTGGAATCTGGAAGATGGAACTTTGGTCTAAAACTTTCGGAGTTCCAGGGCTTTGTATGGGTTTTGGGCGGTATCAAACAGCCGAAAATCAACAAAAATGCACCTCCAAAACAAAACAACACAATTCTTTGCCACCAAAGTTGACGTTTGGTACTACAATGCAGCAAAAGTTCAAGCGTTTTTGACTTCAACGGCTGAGGGGATAAAGGAAAATGGGAGATGTTGGACGTGTGCCTGTAGGAATTATCGGCGCTTCAGGGTACGGCGGCGTGCAACTTGTGCGACTGCTGGCGGACCACCCGGCGGCTGAAGTAGTTTATTTGGGCGGGGATAGCAGTGCAGGAAAACCTTATTCCAGCCTTTACCCGCATCTGACTAACTGCATTGATTTGACAGTCGAGGCGATCGACCTAGACAAAATAGCAGCAAAATGCGAAGTTGTGTTTCTGTCGCTGCCGAACGGTTTAGCTTGCAAAATGGCACCGACGCTGATAGAGAAAGGCTGCAAAGTCTTGGATTTGTCGGCTGATTACAGATTTGAAAATCTGGACACTTACAAAGCTTGGTACGGCGGCGAGCGATCGGACTCTGAACTGGCTGCAACGGCTGTTTACGGTTTGCCAGAATTGTACCGCGATCGCATTAAAAACGCTCAATTAGTAGGCTGTGCCGGCTGCTACGTCACTGCTAGTTTATTAGCCCTGGCACCTTTGCTCAAACAAGGCCTCATTGTGCCAGAAACAGCTATCATCGACGCCAAATCCGGTGCTTCGGGAGGGGGCCGCAAAGCCGAAGTTAATCTCTTGTTGGCTGAAGCAGAGGGTTCTCTGGGCGCTTACGGTGTTGGCCGCCACCGCCACACGCCAGAAATCGAGCAAATTTGCAGCGATTTAGCGGGACATGATATTAAAGTTCAGTTTACTCCCCACCTAATTCCGATGGTGCGGGGAATTTTGGCGACTGTGTACGCAACTTTGCGCGATCCGGGTTTGGTGCGGGAAGATTTAATCACAATTTTTAGTGCTTTTTACCGCAATAGTCCTTGGGTAAAAGTGTTACCGGCGGGAGTTTATCCGCAAACAAAATGGGCTTGCGGCACAAATTTGTGTTACATCGGTGTGGAAGTCGATCCGCGTACTGACAGGGTGATTGTGCTATCGGCGATCGACAATTTAATTAAGGGACAAGCCGGTCAAGGCATCCAGTGCATGAACTTGATGATGGGTTGGGAAGAAACTTTGGGTTTGCCACAATTGGCTTTCTATCCTTAATTGAGGATCGGTAATATCCAGATTTAACTGGTTCCCCGGCTCTGCCTGGGAACCGATATCCAGAGGCTCTGCCTCGAAGACGCGAGGAAAATTGGAGGCAGAGCCTCCGGATCAGCGTCCCCAGGCAGAGCCGGGGAACGAAAATTTTCGATTACCAAGTGTTACTTGGGCCCGTAACCGATCGACCCAGCATAAATTGCCCGATCGCCCAATTGGTCTTCAATCCGCAATAAACGGTTATATTTGGCCACTCGTTCGCTGCGACACAAAGAACCAGTCTTGATTTGGCCGGCGCGAGTCGCTACCGCTAAATCGGCAATTGTGGTATCTTCAGTTTCACCCGAACGGTGGCTGATGACGGCTCGATAGCTGTTCCGTTTGCCGAGGTCGATTGTATCCAAAGTCTCCGTCAAAGAACCAATTTGATTCAGCTTAATCAAAATCGAATTGCTAGCTTTCAAATCAATTCCTTTTTGCAGCCGCGTGCGATTAGTAACAAACAAATCGTCACCCACCAATTGAACTTTGCTGCCCATTTTCTCAGTCAGCGCTACCCAACTGTGCCAATCGTCTTCGTGCAAACCATCTTCAATAGAAACAATCGGATATTTTCCGGCCAAACCATCCAAATAATCGATTAATTCTGCAGGCGAATGAGCCACACCGTCGTAAGTATACTGCCCATCTTTGTAAAATTCGCTAGCAGCAACATCCAAAGCCAAAGCAACTTGTTCACCCGGTTTATAGCCAGCTTTTTCAATAGCTGCAATCAACAAATCCAAAGCTGCTTGATTAGATTTCAGATTAGGCGCAAAACCGCCTTCATCACCCACACCAGTCAGCAAACCCTCAGCTTTTAAGACTTTACTCAAGGATTCAAATACCTCTGCACCCCAGCGTAAAGCTTCTTTAAAAGAAGGCGCACCCACCGGGACAATCATAAATTCTTGAATGTCCACATTATTGTTAGCGTGAGAGCCCCCGTTGATCACGTTCATCAGTGGTACGGGCAAAACGTTCGCCAAGGGCCCGCCCAAGTAGCGGTAAAGGGGGAGTCCTAAAGTCTCGGCGGCCGCCTTTGCTGTGGCTAAGGAGACTCCGAGAATGGCATTTGCGCCGAGGTTGGATTTGTTGGGGGAACCGTCCAAGTCAATCATGGTTTTGTCTACCAGCGCTTGGTCGATCGCATCTATATTAGCCAAAGCGGGGGCAATTTTGTGTTCGACGTTAGCAACGGCTTTTAGGACTCCTTTGCCGCCATAACGGGTTTTGTCATCATCGCGGAGTTCGTGGGCTTCAAAAGAGCCTGTAGACGCACCGCTGGGGACTTGGGCGATCCCCACAACGCCGTTGGCTAGGTAAACTTCAGCTTCAATGGTGGGGCGGCCACGGGAGTCGAGGATTTCTCTGGCTTGAATAGATTCGATCGCAGTGTCTAGCATATTAATTATTCCTGACTTAACTCAAGGTTTCATGACAATTAGCAGTCTCTGGGTTTTCCCACGCTGACTGCTGACGGGTAATAGATTACGCGATCCCCAGAATTATTGGTACACAGTTCAAAATATTTGCGGATTTGGACGAGCAACCTGGTGTCAATAAACTACGCTTATTGAATAAGCATCTACGGCTATTTGGACAATAATTTGATTGTTTTAACCCCAGATTCCCGCAGATTTCTTAATTGGAATCTTTGTTAAAATCAGAATGTCAACAAAGTCAATCAAAAAAGGAGAAACTTAGGATGTTAGAAACAAATCTCGGAGAAATTAGAGCATTAGCTGAAAATCCAGACTCAATTATTGCTGATCCCCCAAACATCAAATTACTCACAGGGCCATTGCCAAATCCAGGCAGCGACCCCAACTTTTTTGACTTAACTCCCAATGACGACGCATTTCAATTAGCAAACGGAATTCTGCGGAATACTCCCGGAGGCTTACAGGCTTTAGATGGTAACGATTTTGTCAGAGGTTCCGGTGGTGCGGAACTGATGAACGGTAACAGCGGCACAGATACTTTAATCGGAGGGTGTGGCAGCGATACTATTCGTGGTGGCCAAGATTTTGACATTCTGTATGGAGAATGTGGCAGCGATTTTGTCAGCGGAGATCAAGGTGATGACTACGTTTATGGAGGCACGGCCAATGACTTTATTCGCGGTGGTAAAGGGAATGATGCTTTAGTAGGAGAGAGTGGAAATGATACTCTAATCGGTGAGGCTGGAATTGATAGACTTTGGGGAAGTGAAGGCGCAGATTTGTTTGTCCTCCGCACAGAAGTGGGAGCAACTTCGGGAGAGATTGGTTCGCTTCAACCGTCTCCTAGCGGCAATTTTGATGTAGATGAAGTGCCTGCAGATTTTATTCTCGATTACAATCCGGCTGAAGGTGATGTAATTGGATTGGCGGGTGGATTGACGCGAAATGATATTGTTTTGAGCGAAAGGTTTTTAACAATTGGTGATGCCAGAGATTATGACAGCAGCGGGCCTTTTCCTCCGGGAATTCCTCGAACGGCTGATTTTAGAATTTTAAATACTAAGGCGACGGTGATTCGGGAAGCTAGCAGTGGCAATATCTTGGCTTTGGTGAAGGATGTTTCGCCGGATCAAATTCAGTTTATCTCTGTATCGGAGGCGACGCTCTAGGTTAATTCAAATCGGTACATATTGCTGCTAAGGAATGAGAATTAAATAACTTCCAGAAGTTTGTGGGATGGGCGTCCCGCCCGTCCAAAAAAGACGGGCGGGACGCCCATCCCACAATAACAATTAAAATTGTAAGTTATTTAATTCGCCATCCTAAGAAGCAGAACACGGACGGGCGGGACGCCGATTCCACAACACCAAGGCTATCAATCCTCGTTCCCAGGCTCTGCCTGAGAACGAATATAAGCGAGGCTCTGCCTCCCGATTCCTGACATGAATTTAACAATATTTAAGATTGCCAGAAATCTGCCACATCATATCCCATTTCGGTGAGCATTTGCCGCAGCACAGGTAAGCTCAAACCAATCACATTTGTGTGGCATCCTTCGATTTGTTCTACAAACAAACCGCCTTTACCTTCGAGTGCAAAACAGCCTGCACAGGCGAGGGGCTCTCCGGTAGCGACGTAAGCCACTATTTGGCGCGAGGTAACTTCCGCAAAATGAACTTTTGTAACTTGACAGCGAATGATCGATCGCGACCTAGCCTCACCAAAGTCATCGAATCTAGTATCAATTAAAGCATGACCCGTATAGAGTTCGCCCACCTTACCGCGCATTTTCTGCCAGCGCGAGATTGCTTCTTCCCCATCCTTGGGTTTGCCGTGAATTTCGCCATCTATGACCAAAATTGAATCACATCCCAACACCAAACACGCTTTAGGATTGGAGATTTGGGGGTGAGAATTAGCCAGTAAAAACTTAGCTACAGCCTCAGCTTTTCCCTCTGCTAAAACCTGCACTAAATTAGTGGCATCTTTCATTTGTATTTGTCCTTCATCAAAGTCGCTGGGGCAAATCACAGCTTGAATTCCGGCATTTTCTAGCAGGCGGCGGCGCGCTGGAGAAGCTGAAGCTAATACAAAAGTTGGAATTTTCATCATTTAAGAAGTTCAGTTGACAGTTGACAGTTGACAGTTGACAGTTGTCAGTTAACTGTGGTGAGGTTTCCAGCGAACAGTCAAAAGTCAACAGCGAACAGTCAACAGTCAACAGTCAACAATGCCCAATGCCCAATACTCAATTCCCAATTCCCTAATAAACAGAGAAAGATTTAACGACTTTCTTAAAAGCTTCTTTTACCTTGGGCCAGCGTTCTTCGGTAGTGGAAACGTTAAGCGTAAAAAGTTTGCCGCGGCTGACGGCTACACTCGCTAAGTTGTGGCGTTCTTGGTTTGGCAACTTAACGGCATATTCTAAAATGTAATAGTTTTTCGATCGCGATTCACGAGCTTCTGCATTGACTAATTCAGCTTCGCGGCCGGAATCAATCGGGGCGATCGCACTTTTGCTGAGCTTGTATCCCACATCCGTCGGTGTTCCCAAATCCGCGAGAGTTTTGTCCTTGGCGACTGGACTAATTACCACGCTGACGTTCTCGGTTTGCTGAATCAAATCGCGGAACACCACATCGGGCCCGTTAGAAACCGCGATCGGCAGCCAGCCGTTAGGATAGAGAAATTGATAGCCATCGCCAGTATCAACGTAGCTTTTGAGTCCGGTGACTTTAGACACACAACCGGTCAAGGTGAGGCTTAGAACAACCAGAAGTATTGCCGCAATTCGTTTGAGCATTCTTTTTACGGGTAGGGTAAAACAAAAATATTTAATTTTAATTGTCTCACCAAACTTTGATCCTAAAAATAGTTAGGCTATGGATCGCTGTTTGTGTACCGCCCGCGATCCATAGCCATATAGTTTAATTGTTAACAAAGTCATTAAAGCTGAGTCAGCCAGCTAATCAGCCCGTGCTTGGTCGAAACTTCTAAAGCCAAGAGAGAAACAAAGCCAATCATGGCAAGGCGGCCGTTTAAGCGTTCTGCGTAGGGGGTAAAGCCGGTGCGGGGTTCGTCATCGATGTATACTGTCGGCTCGATCGCAAAATTGTTCATTTTGCCTTGGTCGTCCAGCATTAAGCCTCGGTTACTCATCTTTTTTTTCCTAAATGGTTTTTAGTGTACTGTAAATAAATGTAACAGACTTGTGAAGATATGTAAAGGATTGTGAGAAATTTTTTTTAAAGACCTCGCTCTGACACCAGTAAATAAAAAAAACGCAACTGTAGGCAAGCTCTAAACCTTTATATAGTCAGTCTTTCCCCAATCTAAAATCTAAAATCTAAAATCTAAAATGGTATGACTGTGGGTAGACTCTGGGCCCCGGAGGGGGGAGGATAGAGTGGAGAGGCACAAAAGTCGATGGTGTATGGCAAATCCAGTCTGGGTTTGACGAAAATTGTGGAACGGAGGAAAAATTTATGCGGGCCAGTCTGGAAATGCGGTGGTTTTATAGCGGTGCACTGCCAAAATCAATCAATCAATGGTTTGGAAGCGAGAGTCTCGGCGGGTATCTTTCGCCTCCTGAAGAGCGGGAAGACATATATTTGCTAGTACCAAGCTGCGACTACTTGGGAGTGAAGCTGCGTGGGAAAACCTTGGAGGTAAAGTGGCGTCAGGGAGAGTTGGGGACGATGCAGTTCGGCAACCGCTGGGAAGGCAAAGCCGAAAAGTGGCTGAAGTGGGTTTGTGCCGACACGATGGCGCCGATACCGGCGGATATTTTGGCGACAGGAAAGTGGGTGGCAGTCAAGAAAAAGCGAGCGCAGCGTCTTTATCAAGTATCGACCCCTGGTTCCCTGATGTCTGTGCCTGTGGAAGCCCCAATTCCCCAAGGTTGCACCGTGGAACTTACTCAGTTGAACATTAATGGCAGCGCGTGGTGGAGTTTGGGATTTGAAGCGTTTGGTAGCGAAAGTTGTTTGACAGAAAGCCTGCAAACAGTAGCTACTTGGACTAGCAAGAGTTATCAGGCGCAAAAGTTAAAAGCTGAGGATTCTTCTGCTTATCCGATTTGGCTAGGCAGCAAGTAATATCAAATCCGGCTTGAATAATACCTCCTGTATTTTTTAGTCCTCCTCTGCTGGAACGAGAGACAAGTTGAGACGCGGTTTCAACCGCCGAGTCTGGCCGTCCGGGACGCAACTGGCATATATAGTAAGGTGCTCTACTACCGGAAATCTTCAATAATATTTCAATAACGGAGTCTGACGCACCTGAGATGTTGCACCATTTTCAATTAGGTTTTTTATGGGCGGGCTCTTCGGCCCACCCCACAAGAAAACTCACTCTTTGTGGAACAGGCCCGAAAGCCTGTTAAGCGAGAATGGTGCAAGAGGCACCCTAAAAATCGATCGTCCTGTGACAGTTGGCCTTAGTCTTATCTGATAGAGGGGGTTTCTAACTATTCCCCCTCTATCAGATTCTCCCCCTCTCCTCTTCTTCCCACTCTGCCAGCACTTCTGAGAATTTGACAAGCCAAAATCGCCGCGCCAAATCCATTATCAATATTCACCACACCCACACCAGCCGCACAAGAATTGAGCATAGTTAAAAGAGGAGCAATCCCGCCAAAACTCGCGCCGTAACCTACACTCGTCGGCACAGCAATCACCGGACAATCTGCCAAACCCGCAACCACACTCGCCAAAGCGCCTTCCATACCCGCCACCGCAATCAACACATCAGCATCAGCAATCACGTGCCGATTGCTCAGCAAGCGGTGAATGCCGGCAACTCCGACATCCCACAAACGTCGCACCTGAAAACCGCAAAGTTCCGCAGTAATTGCCGCCTCTTCCGCTACAGGTAAATCTGCCGTTCCCGCACTGATAATAGTCACAGTACCCGGATGCTGCGGAGTTGGGGAATTAGCAGAAATTGCACAAATTCGAGCCTTTGGGTAGTAGCACAAATCGGGTATTTTTTGTTGCAATTGCTCGAAAACTTCCGGTTCAATTCGCGTCGCCATCACCGCAGAATTTCGCCCGCGCATCGCCTCGATAATTTCAACAATTTGGTCTGGCGTTTTCCCCGGGCCCCAGATTACTTCAGGAAAACCCGTTCTTAGAGTGCGGTGATGGTCAATTTTGGCAAAATCGCCGACTTGTTCAAAGTCAAAATGCTTTAATTTATCCAAAGCTGCGATCGGGCTAATATCGCCGGCAGCCACCGATTCGAGTAAATTCTGTAAAATTTTAGGTTCCATTAATTAATGACTGAGTAATGACTGCTAACTGCTGACTATTCTGTTATTTTCAACTCGTACAAATTCCAGAAAGCACCGCCGAGGGCACTGTAGCGAATTCCCGAAACGCGATCGCGCACCGCCTCAAAAGTCAGCGGATTTACCATATAAACAAAAGGAACTTGTTCCGCTATAATCCGCTGCGTTTCTCCATAAAGCTCCTTGCGCTTCGCCTCATCAAGCTCCTGGGAAGCCTTCACATAAAGGTCATCGATTTTCTGCTCCCAGTCGTACACTTCCCAACCTTTAATCGGGGGTTCTCCGAATTGCGGGCCCTGGTTGAAACTGTGCAAAGTGCCATTGACTGACCAAATATTGTAGCCGCTGTGCGGTTCAGTACCTCCCGTAAAACCGCCGAGGTAAGTATCCCAATTTCGCGTCAATCGCAGCTTTTCCACATAAGTGTTAAAACTCAGGAACTGCGTATCAATTTGCATCCCCAGTTTGCCCAAGTCTTGCTTAATTTGCGTTCCCATTTGTTCCCGAACTTTTTTACCTGCCGCCATCAACAAAGTAAATCGTACCTTGTTGCCTTCAGCATCCAACAATTCGCCGTTAGAATTGTACTTGAAGCCAGCACTTAACAGCAACTCTTTGGCTTTTTCCAGATCGTAACTGTAAGTTTTCAATCCCTGTTCTGGGGACAGGTAGAACGGGCTTTGCGCCGGAATTGGGGAATGCAGCGGCGCGCCAAGTCCGCGATAGATATTGTTAGTCATCGCCTCGCGATTGATGCCATAGGCGATCGCCTGCCGAAATTCCTTACTCGCGAACCAGCGAGACTTAACCGGGTCTACAAACGGCTGATTTTGAGCATTGCGCCCCTTATTCAGATTGAAACACATAAAAACGCTACCAGTATCCGGCCCGCCGTTGAAGACCGTATATTGGCCGCGTTTTTCCTCCCGTTTCAGCAGCGGAAACACTTCCGGCTCCACGTTCAGAGTATCCAAATCGCCCGATCGAAAATTCAGCAGTTGATTATCAGTATTTTCGATAATTTGCCAAACAATTTGCTGGATGTAAGGTTGAGGATTTCCCTCAGCATCTTTGCGCCAATAATACGGATTTCGTTCCAAAACAACGCGCTGATTGGGAGTATAGCTCAGCATTCGGTATTGACCATTCCCCACAATTTTTTTAGGGTCAGTATCCGTGCCCCAAGTAGTCAAGAATTTAGGCTTGCCATCTGCATCTGTATTATCGATAGATTCCTGTAAAATATGAGCTGGTAAAATTGGGATTCCCCCAGCATATCTAATAAAAGGAGCAAAGGGTTCTGCAACGGAAAATTCTACGCGGCGACTGTCGAGTTTTTTGAGTTTTGGAAATTGACCGCTGATGCCAACCCTCAGAATATCTTTCAAACCGCTAGGAATTTTGTCATTGAAATAAATCTTTTCATAGCTGAAGATAATGTCATCAGTAGTCAGAGGTTGGCCGTCCGACCATTTCAAGCCCTCTCGCAGGGTGAAGACAATCTTTTTGCCATCTTTAGAAACTTCCCAGGACTCGGCTAAACCAGGTTCTAACTCCGATGTCAAGCCATTTTCGTTGATCAATCCCTCGTACATATAGCCAAAAACGCTGTATGCAGATTGATTTAGCGGGTAGTTAAAGGTAGCTGGGCCGCTGGGGGTGGGAACGATGAGCCTGTTTACTAAGTTCGATCGGGCTGGAGTGCACGCAGACAGAGTTATAGTGGCAATTGCAGCCAGTAAAATTACGAACCAGCGCAGTCTTGAATATAGGATCATAGAAATTTTCATAATTTTTTAGTTTACCACTTGCGTGCGACTATGACTGAGATTGTAGCCAACCGAGAAAGTCTTCAGTGCGCGAAAAGTACTTGGTTATCCCTACTTCCCGCAAAGCATCTCGAACTTTGGGCAGACCAAATTCTTTTGTATTATTACTCAAAAATACCTTGACTTCATTAGGATGTAAGTGTGCGTGACGCAAAATGCAGTGCAGAATCAAATTGTCTGTCGGGTCTTCTTCAATAAAAATTGAATTCAAACTTGCTTGAAGTATGCCTGCTGTTAAGGGAATCATTTCTATCTTTGTGGCTAACAAATCAAGAGCTGCAAAAAGACGTGCATTAATATCATTTATCAGAGCCTCATTTTCAGTGAGTGATTGCTCTAAGTGGAAGACAAGAGACTGGGCAGAGGGTGAAGTTTTATCTCGCTTTAGCTGACTAATTTGTTTTTCCATTTCACCTAAAAAACGGTTGCGTCGCTTGATTTCGTCTTCTAAAGCCGACAGTGATTCCATGCAGCAAAAACTTGGTATGGCTATGCTGACTGATGTCGGTACACTCACCAACAAGTTGTTAGCGTCAGGGTCGCGTCCCGTAGCAATGCTCATCAGAAAGTTAGTCTCGATATATAAAATTGCCACCAATTTCTACCCCAGATTTTGTCGTCCCACCTGCTAGCAGTGGCAGCAAGCCGATTTTTGCTATCTGTTCTGATGCGGTTGGAATCTCAGACTTCCAATTATAAGCTAAGTCGCGCAGCCATGCTTCAACCAGTCTAGTTAGATATCGCTTAAATATCCGTTTGTTGCCAAATTCTGGCTCATAATGGCGAAGGATATCAGCAGTGTCTAGAGAGCACACAGGTTCAGATAAATTTACTCCGTCCCATTTGAAAATCAGAATCAGTTCGGTGTCAACAAACATCGCATAGGGAATGATGGTGCGTTGCTCGGACATTTTCGCTAACGCAGCTTTCATCCAAGATATCATGTCATAAGCAATCCTCTGCTTTGCTGCTGTTTCTTGAGCTTCAATAATTTTGACTTCGATTAGCACGACTACCCGATCGTCCTTATCCAATGCGATAATATCTGCGTCTATGGGTAACTCTAAATCCAAGGTTTCAGTTTGCATGGTTTTGGCCTTCCTAAAACGTAGATTAAAGTTCTATTTTAGCACTAACAAAACTACAGCATAGGCTGCAATTCCTTCTTCTCTTCCCACCGGCCCTAATTTTTCGTTGGTAGTAGCTTTGATGCCGATTTGGTCGGGTTTTAATTGTAGGACAGTAGAAAGCCGATCGCGCATTTGCTCAATATGCGGTTTCAGCTTTGGACGTTCTGCCACTACCACCGAATCAATATTGCCGATTTCCCAGCCTTTATCTAATATTAACTGATTCACTTGTGCCAACAGTACGAGACTATCAGCACCTTTCCATTTCGGGTCAGTTGGCGGGAAATAAAGACCGATATCTCCTAAGCTCAGAGCTCCGAGCATGGCATCCATGATAGCGTGAGTAAGTACGTCGGCGTCGCTGTGTCCTAATAAGCCTAATTCGTGGGGAATATTGACACCGCCTAGGATGAGAGGGCGATCGGGAACTAAGCAGTGAATGTCGTAGCCATTGCCGATGCGGATGTTCATGTAAAAGGAAGGTTTGGTAAGTATAGTAGAAGACAATTATTTCATATTTTTAGGGAGATAAGTGAATTTATTTTTTAATGCCGATCCGAGTGTTAAATATTTTTTTTTGCTAATTTCCTCAGCAGCTATGGCAATCCTAAAGCTGCTGGAGGGGGGAGAGAAGGGTTAATGCTGGAAACGCTAGAAAATTATCGGGGACTTCTCGATCGCTCTCCTGAACTCAAAGACTTACAAACGCGAATCCAAAATTTATTAGGCTCTTAAATATACGGGATTTACGCATCAAGACCAAAGAAACCGGGTTTTTTACCGAATCTGTGGACTACAACGAAGTATTACCGCAAAAAACCCGGTTTCTGACCACTCGTGCGATCGCCCTTTACTCCTATTCTTCCCTCTCCTGCAACCACCGATCGTACAAATCCAGCCGGCGCGATCGAGTTCTTTCAATTTGCTGTTGCTTGCGCCAGCGAGCAATTTCTGCGTGATTACCAGACAGCAACACATCGGGCACCTTCAATCCCCGAAAATCCGCCGGTCGAGTGTACTGCGGATAATCCAAAAGTCCGTCCTCAAAACTCTCAAACTTTAGGGAATCTTCCTTGGCCACAGTTCCCCGCAGCAATCGCAAAACCCCATTAATCAAAGCCAAAGCCGGAATTTCGCCCCCCGTGAGCACGAAATCCCCCAAAGACACCTCGCGAGTCACCAAATGCAGGACTCGATCGTCCACACCCTCATAATGACCGCAAATCAAGACCAACTGATCGCGATCGACTGCAAACTCTCGAAACATCGCTTGCTGCATCGGTTCCCCCTGGGGAGTCAGCAAAATCACCTCTCGCCGTGGCAAAACCGGCAGCGACTCCACCGCAGCAAAAATCGGTTCCGGTTTCATCAGCATCCCCACTCCGCCCCCGTAAGGCTCATCATCGACTCGCTGGTGTTTGTCTGTGGTAAAATCGCGGGGATTGACAAAATTCACCTCAGCAATCTTTTTAGCTAAGGCTTTGCCCATCAGTCCCGACTCTAGGGGAGCCCGGAAAAATTCTGGAAATAGGGTAACAACGTCAAATCGCACAATTATTGGAATTTCATTGATACATCACCTCTAGTTTGACCTTTAGATGGAGTTCAGTTTTCAGTAATTGCTTTATTCTTTATAATTTCTTATAATTTCTGAAAATTTTTGCAAGTTAAATTCTCTTCCTTTGTCGGCGGGCCCGTTTTGTACAACAATAATCAGTTTTTCATGACAGCGACTGCAAGTAAACTCACCGCCAAACAACTGCGGGATCGCACGATCGGCGATCGCACCTCCCTCGCACCAACAAATATTTATTCTTAAAAAGCCCTATTCTACGCACAGCCACGGCAAAATTGAATTTCACATCCAACAGAGGAAGACACACCATGCAGCAGTTGACATCTCAAGCCCTTGAACACAATATTCCCCAGCGCACAAAAACCTCGATTATGGTCATCGGGGGAGCCGAAGACAAAGTTCACGGGCGAGAGATTTTGAACACCTTTTTTTGCCGTGCTGGGGGTGCAAACGCTCGGCTGGCGATCGTTCCGTGCGCTTCGCGAGATCCCGAAGGAATTAGCAACCGCTACCGTACAATATTTGACGAAATGGGCGTTAGCGCCGTCAAAGTAGTGGACATCCGCGAACGCGAACAAGGCGAAAACCCCGTCTGGAAAGATTACTTAGAAGACTGTACGGGCGTATTCATCACAGGAGGCGACCAACTGCGGCTTTGTGGACTGCTGGCGGACACCCCGCTGATGGAGAAAATTCGCAAAGAAACTCTCGAAGGCAAGATTACCCTCGCTGGCACCAGCGCAGGTGCTGCGGTGATGGGATATCACATGATTGCAGGCGGTGGGAGTGGCGCGTCACCGAACCGCTCTTTAGTAGACATGGCAAACGGACTTAACATTATTCCTGAGATCATCGTCGATCAGCATTTTCACAACCGCAACCGCATGGCTCGCTTGCTGTCGGCTGTGGCTTGCCATCCCGATCGCATCGCTATTGGTATTGACGAAGACACCTGCGCCTTGTTTGAGGGAGACGATACTATGAAAATTCTCGGTAAAGGCACTGTGACTATTGTTGATTCTAGGGAAAATTTTTATACCAATGAGTCTATGGTAGGAGCGACAGAACCCTTAAGTCTGTTCAATATGCGCTTGCACGTTCTATGTCACGGAGATTGCTACAATATGCCCCTCGGCAAACCAATGCCATCAGGAGCCTGTTCCGAGTCTGGCTGGCCCCCCGAATGCCGCACAGCCAACTAACGTAGAACATCTCTTGTCATTGATTCGGCAGAAATTAGGCGGCATTCCGGCCGAATCATGGATACAACCATAGAATAGATTCCGAACCAGCCACGGGCTGAGCCGAGAAGGCAGAATCACAGAAAATTCTAACTTCGGGCTTTGAGTTTTTGCTAGCCATTGGCCTGTACTTGTTTTTAGCCAATCGCAGGGGCATGAATTTTCAATTGGGTAGCCCATAACTGGAAATTCACTCCCAAACTGTTCGCAGCGAACAGTCGATCGAGCAATCTAGATCGAAATTGAATAAATGCTCCAATTATCTATAAGATTTCGCGCCCCATACCCCTCTAACTGCCATGAAAATACTTAAAATCCAGACCTTACGCGGCCCCAACTACTGGAGCATCCGACGCCAGAAACTCGTCCTGATGCGTCTGGATTTAGAGGAGTGGGCAGATAAAAAGACATCGGAAATTCCTGGCTTCTATGAAGGGTTGATCGCTGCACTTCCGAGTTTGAACGACCATCACTGTTCTCCAGGCCATCAGGGAGGATTCCTGCAACGGGTCAGAGAAGGCACAATGATGGGACACGTAATCGAACACGTCGCCCTAGAACTTCAGCAAATGGCAGGAATGCCGGTCGGGTTCGGCCGTACCCGCGAGACTGCGACCCCAGGTATTTACCAAGTAGTAATTGAGTATCAAAACGAACAAGCCGGTCGCTATGCAGCCCGGGCGGGCGTGCGGATGTGCCAAAGCATTGCCGAGACAGGCACTTATCCAGCAGCAGAATTAGTCCAAGATTTGAGAGACCTGAGAGAGTTTGCTGCTTCGGCGGCCCTGGGGCCGAGCACGGAAACACTGATTAAGGAAGCAGAAGCGCGTGGCATTCCTTGGATACCTTTGAGCGCCCGGTTTATGATTCAACTCGGCTACGGGGTTCACCAAAAGCGGATTCAGGCAACTCTGAGCAACCGGACGGGAGTTTTGGGGGTAGAACTTGCCTGTGACAAGGAAGGTACCAAAAATATCCTAGCCAGCGCCGGTGTACCGGTTCCCAGAGGAACGGTGATTCATTATTTGGATGAACTGCGCGGGGCGATCGAAGATGTCGGCGGTTATCCGATCGTCCTCAAACCCCTAGACGGCAACCACGGCCGCGGCATTACGATCGACATCAATTCCTGGGAAGCAGCAGAAGAAGCCTACGACTTAGCCAGCGCCGCATCAAAAACAAAAAGCGTCATTGTCGAGCGCTATTACGTCGGCCGTGACCACAGAGTATTGGTAGTTAACGGGCAAGTGATAGCAGTCGCAGAACGAGTCCCCGCTAACGTCGTGGGCGACGGCAAGTCTACAGTAGAACAGCTTATTGAAGAAGTAAACCGCGACCCGCAGCGAGGAGACGGACACGACAACGTGCTCACCCGGATCACGATCGACAAATTGTCCCTGGATTTGCTGCAAAAACAAGGATACGCAATGGACTCCGTAGTGCCCGTCGGCGAAAGAGTATTTTTGCGGGCGACAGCAAACTTGAGTACCGGTGGCATTGCAGTCGATCGCACCGACGAAATCCACCCAGAAAACGTCTGGCTGTTTTCCAGAGTCGCCAAAATTATCGGTTTGGACATCGCCGGCATTGACGTAGTAACTCCCGACATCTCCCAACCCCTGCGCGATGTCAACGGCGTCATCGTCGAAGTCAACGCAGCACCGGGTTTCAGAATGCACGTCGCCCCAAGTCAAGGTTTACCCCGCAACGTCGCCGGCGCCGTCTTCGATATGCTTTTCCCCTCGCCTCAACCCAGCCGGGTGCCGATTTTAGCGGTAACGGGAACCAACGGCAAAACGACAACCACTCGCCTGCTTGCCCACATTGTCAAACAGACCGGTCAGATTACCGGCTACACGACTACCGACGGCACTTACATCGGCGACTATTTGGTCGAAAGCGGAGACAATACCGGGCCGCAGAGTGCTCAATTGATTTTGTCTGATCCAACGGTAGAAGTGGCGGTGCTGGAAACGGCTAGAGGCGGAATTTTGCGATCGGGCCTCGGCTTCGACCAGTGCGATGTTGGCGTCGTCTTGAACGTCGCAGCCGATCACTTGGGAATTGGCGACATCGACACCGTTGAACAACTGGCCAAACTCAAGAGCGTTCTCGTCGAGTCGGTAATGCCCAAAGGCTATGCAGTGTTAAATGCAGATGACCCGCTGGTATCACAAATGGCGCAGCGTGTCAAGGCTCAAATTGCATATTTCTCCATGAACCCGGACAACGAACTGGTTGCCAAACATACCGCTGCGGGCGGGCTGGCAGCGATTTACGAAAATGGCTATTTGTCGATCTTGAAAGGCGATTGGACGCTGAGAATTGAGCAGGCTGTGAACGTGCCGCTGACGATGGGCGGGCGCGCGCCGTTTATGATTGCCAATGCTTTAGCAGCTTGTTTGGCTGCTTTTGCCCAAGGAGTGAAAATAGAAGATATTCGATCGGCTTTGTCAACCTTCCAAGCATCCGTCGGTCAAACTCCCGGAAGGATGAACTTGTTTAATTTGGGCAGCTATCACGCTTTACTCGACTACGCCCACAACCCCCACAGCTACAAAGCTTTGGGCAGTTTCGTGCTGAATTGGCAGGGACAACGGATCGGGGTAGTAGGTGCCCCTGGAGACCGACGAGATGAAGATTTTGTCACGCTGGGTAAACTTTCGGCCGAGATGTTCGATCGTATTATTGTCAAGGAAGATATTGACAGGCGCGGGCGAGAACCCGGTGTTGTGGCCAAGTTAATTTGCCAGGGAATTGCCGAGGCGATTTCTGCAGGAACCGCAAACAAATCTAACGTTGAATACGAGTTGATTCTCGACGAAACAACGGCCGTTAACAAGGCTTTAGATGAGGCCGCGGTAGGCAGTTTGGTAGTGATTTTACCTGAAGGTGTCAACAAAGCTTTGAGTTTAATTGAAGCCCGGAAACCGATTAAGGAATCTGTGGAAGTTCAAAATGGTTTAGATCGATCGAAGTCACAGGAAAGTTTAAAACCGACTGTGGTGAATCAAGGCTAAACTCTTAAGTCTCATTTAATTAATAGGTTGGGTTGAACTTTTAGGACACCCAACCTATTTTTATATAAATTCTCAGTTAAATGAGGTACGCCCGCTAATTGGTAATATATCGGTGCGTACCTATAATAAATAGTTAGACTTCAAGCTCTTTCTGAAGTTCTCTAATTGCATTTTGTGCATCTCTGTATGAATCGGTATTTCCCTGTTGCTGATACAACTCAGAGGCTTTCTGAAAATCATTTATTGCTCCCTGTATATCTCGCTGTTGGTTCCGGACAAGAGCCCGATTGTAGTAAGCATCAGCATCGTTAGGATCGAGGCGGATAGCTTCGTTGAAATCGGCTAGTGCACCTTGTTTATCTCCCAGTTCATCGCGGAGCAGAGCCCGATTGAAGTAAGCATAAGTATACTTAGGATTGAGGCTAAGAGCTTCGTTGTAGTCGGCGATCGCACCCTCTATATCTCCCTGGTTATAGCGGAAATCACCCCGATTGTAGTAAGCATCAGCATACTTAGGAGCTAGGCGAATAGCTTCGTTGTAGTCGGCAATTGCACCTTGTATATCTCCCTGTTGTAAGCGAATAAAACCGCGATAGTTGTAAGCCTTAGCATCATTAGGGTCGAGGCGAATAAACTCGTTAAAATCGGCTATGGCACCCTGTATATCTCCCTCGTCATAGCGGAAATAACCCCGATTTCCGTAAGCTTTACCATAGCTAGGATTGAGGCGAATAGCTTCGTTGTAGTCGGTGATTGCACCATGTTTATCTCCCTGTTGTGAGCGAACAAAACCGCGATTGCTGTAAGCTTCAGGATCGTTAGGAGCGAGGCGAATAGCTTCGTTGTAGTCGGTGATTGCACCCTGTATATCTCCCTGTTGCGCTCGCACAAAACCGCGATAGTTGTAAGCCTTAGCCTCGTTAGGATTGAGGCGAATAGCTTCGTTGAAATCTGCTAGTGCACCCTCTATATCTCCCTGCTGTGAGCGAACAAAAGCGCGATTGTAGTAAGCATCCGCAGCGTTAGGATCGAGGCGAATAGCTTCGTTGAAATCTGCTAGTGCACCTTGTTTATCTCCCAGTTCATCGCGGAGCAGAGCCCGATTGAAGTAAGCATAAGTATACTTAGGATTGAGGCGAATAGCTTCGTTGTAATCGGTGATCGCTCCCTGTATATCTCCCTGGTCATAGCGGGCAATACCCCGATTGTAGTAAGCATCAGCATCGTTAGGATCGAGGCGGATAGCTTCGTTGTAATCGGCTAGTGCACCTTGTTTATCTCCCAGTTCATCGCGGAGCAGAGCCCGATTGTGATAAGCATTAGCATGGTTAGGATCGAGGCGAATAGCTTCGTTGTAATCGGCGATCGCACCCTCTCTATCTCCCTGCTCATAGCGGACAGCACCCCGACCGTTGTACGCTTCAGCATCGTTAGGATTGAGGCGAATAGCTTCATTGAAATCGATTTCTCCTGACGGATTGCACTCATTTCTCTCACTTTCTTCCACTTGTTGTGCTGACAACTGCGCGACAGCAAATTCAGCAGGTTGCACGCTCGCAATTGTTGCCGCGATTAGCGCTGGTGGCAGTCGGTAATAAAAACTCATTTTTTAACCTCTCATGAGCTTTGAGATTTGAGCTCTTAGATTTGAGATTTGACATTTGAGAGGGCTCCCTCTGAATATTTTACTTTAATCGGACTCAAGCCAAGTATCATACTCAAATCAACTCGTAGGCTGCGTCAGGCGGAGTGAGAAAGCGATTATTATTAAGGGTTGAGGCATCTGGCGCACATTACTCTATTTTAGATGGCTCTCTCGGAATATTTTACTTTAGCTTTTAACTGCCGCCCACTGAGTTACGGGTGCAAGCGGCTTCCAACCCTGAAAAGAGCCGATCGCCCCTACTCGCTGAATCCCAATTCTAATGAGTTCCCCACCATAACGATCGTGCCATTGCAAAACTTTAAACTCGCTCTCAACTGTCACCGCATTAACAACTAATCGGCCGGCTTCACCTAAAGCATTCCAGCAAGTTTCCAGCACAGATTCTGCGGTGACACCGCCGCCGATGAAAATAGCATTCGGTTGAGGCAAATTTGTCAGGGCTTCCGGCGCTTCTCCCGCAACGATTTCGAGTTCGGGAACGCCGAAAGTCGAGGCATTTTCAGCGATGTATTGCAATCGAGTCGGATCGCGTTCGATCGCGATCGCCCTGCACCGAGGATGACTCCGCATCCATTCGATCGCGATCGAGCCGCAGCCCGCGCCCACATCCCACAGCAACTCACCCGGAATCGGTGCTAACGTTGACAGAGTAACGGCTCTAACCTCCCGCTTGGTAAGTTGTCCGTCGTGGCGATAAGCAGCATCCGGCAAACCCGCAGTTCGGGGGAGGATAAGAGTTTGTCGATCGGCTGCAACTGCGATCGCGATCGTGTTCAAATCCGCCAAATCCGATTCATTCCAGGCTGCTGCTACCCCCTCGATCCGCCGTTCCGAGTTCCCTCCCATCCGCTCGAACACGGTCATCAAACTGCTGCCAAACCCCCGCTGCGTCAACAATTGTGCCACCTTTCCCGGCGTGTGTCTGTCAGCGCTCAACACCAGCAAGCGCGCGCCGGGAGACAAAGCAAGGGCGAGCGATGCGAGCGGGCGATTTGTCAAACTGAAAGTCTCAACTTGGGCCAGCGGCCAACCCAAACGGGCGCAAGCAAGACTAAAAGCCGATACCGACGGAATCACAGTCATTTCCGAAATGGGAATGTGGCGCGACAGCGTGACGCCGATGCCGTGACACATCGGATCGCCGCTGGCTAGCACGCAGACAGACTGTCCCCGGCGGCGGATGATTTGATCGACTGTTGTTTGTAGCGGCGAAGCCCAAAGCAATTGTTCGCGGGTGTCGTCGGTTGGTAGCATTGCGAGGTGACGGGCACCACCGACAACGACTTGAGATCGAGAGAGGAGAGTAGAGGCGATCGCACTCAATCCCGAAAGTCCGTCTTCGCCAATCCCCACCACCGAAAGCCATTTGTGCATTGAATCCTTACCGCTAATCTTGTTTCCGGCTGCATCGGAATACTCAAACTCAATAGTCATTAGTTATTAGTTATTAGTTATTAGTTATTAATTATTAATTATTAGTTATTAGTTATTAATCATATTATTTCCGCTAGAACAACCCGAATAAAATTGATTTATAGTGAGGAATTCATTCCTCATAATAAAACTCTGTGGGACTGAATTATTGACTACAAAATTTCTAACTGACATCTTGCACAATTCTCAATAATAGGCATCTTGCCTGTTCCACAAACAGTATATCTCTTCTTGTGAGGTCGGCATCCTGCCCGCCCGTGAAACACTTATTAATAATAGTGCAAGATGTCAGTTATAACGGTTATTTTACCCGACGAGGTATCAGAATAAAGTCTCTAAAAATTTTCCCCAAACAAAAAGCGCCCCTATTACTAGGAGCGCTTTTTGTAATCGAGGACTAAAACTTAGCCATTGATAGAAGGAGCAACCAAAGCTACAGGAGTGAATTCACTTGCAGCCAAGTCAAGCGGGAAGTTGTGAGCATTGCGCTCGTGCATTACTTCCATACCCAAGTTAGCGCGGTTGATCACATCAGCCCAAGTGTTGATGACACGACCTTGCGAGTCGATAATCGATTGGTTGAAGTTGAAACCGTTCAAGTTGAAAGCCATCGTGGAGATACCCAAAGCGGTAAACCA
>NZ_JAUBOY010000010.1:0-147479 GCF_036700465.1 Microcoleus sp. T3_A4
CATGCTGCCCAACAGGTTATTAACAGCTCCGCCGTAGCTGCCTTTGTTGTTGGTAAATTCGCTATCTCTGATAGTCAAAACACCGCCGCTTTTAGTTGCGATCGCACCGCCACCACGTTCGGTATTATCCGCTAGTGAACCATCATTGCCGCTAAACTTGCTGTTAATTACAGTCGTCGTGCTGCGGAAACCCGTGTAAATGCCGCCACCAAAACCGGCAACATTATTATTGACTTGGCTATTTTCTAAAGTTAAAGTGCTGCTACCTCCTGTTTGAATGCCACCACCGGCGCTAGTTGCCTCATTATTCTGATCGGTTCCAGAAACTTTGCCGTTGGCAATAATCAGGTTTTTTAGAGTAACATTTGTTGCACTCTCTGTGCGGATTACCCGCGAAGTATTGTTGCCACTGATGGTTAAATTCGCTGCATCAACTGCATCAATTGTCAAGTTTTTGTTGATGACAAGTTGACCAGAAGTGAGGGTAATTGTTTGGCTGGCCAGAGTCGAGGCAAATTGAATGGTATCGCCGGCTGCTGCGGAGGCGATCGCATCTCTCAATGAACCGGGCCCGCTATCATTATTGTTAGTAACGGTGATCGTCGCTAAAGTCCCTTGATAATTCGCCATTGCCTCTGGAGTCAAGGCTAGCGGTGCTTCAATATCACCCTTGGCAAACTCCAAATTCCAGTTACCACCGCGACCAGTGCGATCGCTAGATGCCGCAATATCAGCCCCTGTTAACTCGCCCAGGCGATCGACAAAATCGCTTCCCGAACCCGCAGCAACATCGCAACCATAAAGCACAATATCTGCTTTGTCGCTTAGCGCATTTCGCCACCCTTGCAACTGACTTTCATATTGTGGTAAATTATCCAAATTCAACGTCGTACAACCTAGCTGCAAGCTGCCAGAATTGCCGTGAGAAAAAACGTGAACTTGGTCTACAGTTCGCCCCGCAGCAGAAATTGTTTGCAGTTTCGCAGTAATTTGCTCGACTCCGTTACCATTTTTATCTAAAATGATGATCTCTGCACCGGGAAGCACGCCACCCGTAAGAGTTTGATAGTCATCTAACTCGGAATCAATGAAGACAATAGATTTAGAACGAGAATTGCGGCTCGCAGATTGTGAATCAATACTGGCAAAAGTTGAGTTCATTTCGCATACCCTATGAGAATGTTTGCTATTTGCTGGTAGATTCACCTTGAAAGCAGAAGGCTAGAGATACAAAAGGCAGAAGGCAGAATTAAAACCTCGGTGATCCATCGGGGAGATTAAAGTTTAGGGAAAAACTTTAATTTTATCCCTAAGTGAAATCCGATACTGGTCTCCATAATCAGTTTAATCTGGGTGAAAATTGAGATTTTTTTAGCAATTAAATGCAGCAGAGGATGTAATGTAAATAGTCGGACACGGGGAACCTCTATATGTAGATTTGCCATGCACGTCCTTAGCCAGATAAGTAGTGCATCAAACCATTGGGAAGCCTTGGTCAGGTAAAATCCAGAAAAGATTTTCTGGACTTCGGAATTCCTGAGAATTGCTCTAGCTAGTACCTGATACATTCACATTAGATAAAACCAGGAAAATTTCCTAAAATTTTGATTAATTTAACTTTTTTACTATCTGGAAAAAAGTTCCCAAAAATCTGACATTTAGTGTTGAGAAAGCTGGCTTTATTCGGGCGCTACTTATGGCTAGCCAGCTCAGGATTGCAATAGACGGATGTGCCTCATTCTAGGTGTGGGCGATCGGCAATAAACAAGATTTATTACCGATCGCAGTTGAAAAGAATCAGATAGCTCCTATTCGTTGGCGTAGCCCCCCTAGGGGCGGGCTGCGCTAACGTCATCCACCAAATTTCAGGAGTTTGGGAGCTATCTTCACCACTTCTAAGCGGGCTGGCTGCTTATAGCGCACCCTACCCCAGGCAGTTAGATTGTTACCTGAGTGAAATCGCTAGCAGTGAGAATACCGGGGGTAATATTGTTAAGCTTCGCCAACAATTGATTGGTGTCCGTCACAGTAATCAAAGTTTGATTGTTGCTGGAAGTAATACTGAGTTGATTGAAACTCAAACCAGAATTCAACCCAATTAAATCCTCTCCCTTGCGGAAATCATTAATGATGTCGCTACCCGAACTTTGATTGAGGAAAAACACATCATTTCCCGAACCACCAGTCAAAGTATCGTCCCCCATATCCCCGGAAAGGAAATCGTCCCCAGCACCGCCGCTGAGAATATCATTACCCTTACCGCCGTAAAGCGTATCGTTATCGGTGTCGCCGAACAGCACATCGTTTTCATTGCCGCCCAACAGCAAGTCGTTGCCCTCACCGCCATCGAGACTGTCGTTTTCTTTGCCGCCGTACAGGGTATCATTGCCGATGTCGCCAAAAATCAGGTCTCCACCTTCATTGCCAAAGGCAATATCGTTGCCGTTTCCAGCATTAATTGTGTCATTTCCTAAGTTGCCTAAAATGTAGTCGTCACCATCTTCACCGAGTAAGATATCGTCATCTTTGCCACCAAAAAGCGTGTCGTTGCCACCGCCGCCGGCAACTGTATCATTGGCGAGATCTCCCCTCAAAAAGTCGTCGCCCTCACCACCAACAACAGTGTCATTATCTTTGCCAGCGTAGATGGTATCGTTGCCAGCGTCGCCAGAGATGAAATCGCTGCCTTCATTGCCGAAGATTGAGTCGTTATCTGCGCCGCCTTGGATGTTGTCATTGCCGCCCATGCCGTAGAGAGTATCGTTGGCGGCTTGTCCGTTAATTGACTCGTTGATGACACCGCCCATGATGAAATCGGTATCCTCGGCGCCGTTGATAGTTTGTTGGACGGGGTTGGGGGTGATGGTGGCAGGATCTAGTTGCGGGGCGTTGAGGCTATCGAGTAGGGAATCATCCGAGGCCGGAGTAGGAGTCGGTGCGGGAGTTGGTGTTGGCGGCGGAGTCGGCGCAGGCGTGGGAGTTGGCACCGGTTCGGGCGTGGGAGTTGGCACCGGTTCGGGCGTGGGAGTTGGCACCGGTTCGGGCGTGGGAGTTGGCGCCGGAGTCGGAGTCTCAGTCGGGACCGGCGCGGGCGTGGGACTTGGCGCCGGTTCGGGCGTGGGAGTTGGCACCGGTTCGGGTGTGGGAGTTGGCGCCGGAGTCGGAGTCTCAGTCGGGACCGGCGCGGGTGTGGGAGTTGGGACCGGTTCGGGCGTGGGAGTTGGCGCCGGCGCGGGTGTGGGAGTTGGCGCCGGAGTCGGAGTCTCAGTCGGGACCGGCGCGGGTGTGGGAGTTGGCGCCGGCGCGGGTGTGGGAGTTGGGATCGGCGCGGGTGTGGGAGTTGGCGCCGGCGCGGGTGTGGGAGTTGGCACTGGCGCGGGTGTGGGAGTTGGCGCCGGCGCGGGTGTGGGAGTTGGCACTGGGACGACACTACCTCCCAATTCAAAAGAGCCGCTGTCCACGATCGCACCTGGAATGCTGTCGCCATCTTGAGGGCGAGTCACGCCGCGCTGATCCGTAGTGGGTGCGCCGGTGGCAACCCCTTTATCAATTGCCGGACTTCCTATCAGCAGCGGCCTGACTAAAGCGCCGTTGAGGGTTTGCAAAGGGCCAAGTAAGGGGTCTGCGATCGTCACACTTGTCGTCACCTTGGTATCGGTGTCAATCACCGGCCACTGAAAATTCCCTCCTTGATCGCTATATTGGGCGGTGGCGTGTTGCTGAATGCCCCAAGGGTTTCCTCCGTTAGCCGCTGTATTGTTGGAAAGAATCGTGTTTTTGAGGGTGACATTATTGGCATCGGCGAAGATACCTCCACCAACCCAGCCTGCAGAATTATCGGCGATCGTCGTGTTGAGAATGGTTGTGGGTGCACCAAGAGTCATTGCACCGCCGAGTTTGTTGAAATCACCAGCAGCAAACGCCGTGGAGTTGCCAGAAAACGTACTGTTAGTAATCGTAGCAGGGGCATTGCGTGTCCACAGGCCGCCACCTTGATTGCCGGCTTTGTTACCCGCAAAGGTGGTGCTGGTAATGGTCAATCCCTGGTTGGTGCTGTCGCTCAAAATCGTTACCCCACCACCGTTTCCAGGGTTTCCACCGGGTAGCGCCAGAATTTCGTTATTTTGGAAGGTGCTCTTTTCCAAAATAACTTTGTCTTGGCTGCCGGTGAACAGATAAGCTGCGCCTCCTTCACCTCGACCTTTATTGTCTTGAAATACGCTATTGGTAATCTTAATTGTGCCGGAAGCTTCGCTCGGATTGCTGGCTCGATCGGTATAAAGTGCGCCGCCGAAACCTCTTAAGAAAGAATTGGGCTGCCCTGTGGCGAAAGTGGCTGCTGTGGTGTCGTTGCCGATGAATCGAGAGTTGTCAATTGTCAGCTTACCTTGAAGGCTGTTAATTGCCCCGCCGTTAATTCCTTTGTTGTTGGTGAAGTCGCTGTTGGTGACTGTAAAAGTTTTGAAACTCAAAAAGCCGATCGCACCTGCACCACGTTCATCGTTAGCTGCGGTAGCCACGTTGCCATTGAATTTACTGTTGGTAACAGTCAGGGTATTGTTGAAATTACCGAAAATTGCGCCACCGCCTTGATCGGCGACGTTGTTGTTGAACTGAACGTTTTCTACTGTGAGGTTTACTTCGTCGGTTGTGCCGATCGCGCCACCTCGATCAGCCGTTTTGCCGTTAGTAATAATCAGGTTTTTGACCGCAAAAGTGGTAGCAGTCGCAACGTTGGCATTGACAAAAAAGGCGCGGGATGCGTTGTTACCACTGATAGTTAAACCGGGTGCGGCGGCGCCGTCAATCGTGATGTTTTTGCCAACGGGAATATCGAGTTGACCGCTGGTGAGGGTAATGGTTTGGCTGGCTAAACCTGGAGCGAAGGTAATTGTATCCCCTGCAACAGCGGTGGCGATCGCAGCTCTTAATGAACCGGGCCCGCTATCGCTATTGTTGGCTACTACGATCGTAGCTAAATTACCTTGGTAACTTGCCATCGCATCGGCCTGCAAGGCTAAGGGAGATTCAATTTGGCCAGAAGCAAATTCTAAATTCCAGTCGCCGCCGCTGCCGGTTGTGTTGGTGGATGCCGCAACGTCAGCCCCGGTTAATTGACTGAAGCGATCGACGAAATTAGCACCTGTACCGCCTGCTACATCGCAGCCGTAAAGCATGATGTCTGCTTGTGGGGCTAGTGAAGTTTGCCACTTTTCCAACTGGCTTTTGTATTGCTCTATGTTATCTGAACCCAGAGCAGTATTGCCGAGTTGTAGGCTGCCAGAATTGCCGTGAGAAATAATGTGAACCGAGTCTATCGCCCCGTTAGTAGAGGCGTATTTTTCAATTTCAGAGCTGATTTGTTCGATGCCGTTTTTGGTGCGATCGAGTATTACTACCTGCTGTCCCGGCAGCACTCCCGCTGTAAGTGACTCGTAATCTTCCACGCTGGAGTCAATGAAGACTAAGGAGCGCAGTGGCACTTTTTCAAAAGCAGATTGTGAGTTAACTTGAGCGAATGTAGAACTCATATTGGAGACTCCATTAAGGGCATTATTAGTAGATACACCCCGGAGTAATCTCATCAGACTTATTTGATTATATCTTAACACCTAATTTGGAAATGGCATCATTTTAAAAATATTTTTGTTGATTTATTTTGAGCCACATTTACATTTTATCTATTGATCATAATGAAAATCATGACCTCTACCGATGGGAAGATATTACAATATTTATATTGCAGATTTAAATAAATCAATCTAGGTTGTACCATCAAATTTTTGCGACATTATTTGGCTAAAAGTAGCCTGATTTCAGGTAGTCGGAAAGGGTGGAGGTAATTTCCCCCAGAATAACTCCTCTTAATTATATTGAGTAGTTTTTATTTGATTGTGATATTTTACGTAGAGGCACAATGCACTAGAGTTTCCCTAGCTGTATTTCATCCAAGGGAAAACTGAATTATGTAGATTTTGAAGAATTCTATATGCTTTGAAGCTGCTAGGTGGGCGGTACACCTAAATACTGATTACCAGGACGTTTGGTTGCATTTACTAACAGTCAATCGATTTTAGATTTTAGAATTGAAGCATTGACACCACGGATAAATTCGGGGGCAAGTTTCATCGGATACAGGTTTTTTATTTCTCTACTGATCAATCCGGGGGCTTGTATCCTGGATGCTTGCGGTCAAAACGATCTAATATTAAGTGGAACCTATGGCTGGAAATCAATTGGCTTATGGGGTGCTACCGACACTGTGAGGACTGCCATCCTCACTGCAAAAGTGATTCAAGTTATTCAGCGCGAATTGAGATGATTGCTGATTTAGTCAGATCGAAATCGTTGATTGCGATCGCGCCTGCCTCCCTAATTAAAATTGTATTCGGGTTCAGTCGCTCTCGGTAGGTTCGATACCCTCCATTAAATTACTCTCCTTAATTAGCAAACAGTCGATCGCTCCCACCGCCGTTGCTGAGTGTACCACTATATTGATCGGCATAACACGAACCAAGTCCGTTGTTTTGAGTCATAGAGGTATGCGATTTTGACAATTGACTTTTGTATGGTTCCAGGTAATCTGAACTGAGGATAACAAAGCCTAATTGCACTTGGTTCGAGCTGCCGCCAGAAGTCGAGCCAAATTTGTCAATCTCTCTAAGGATAGAGGCAGATTTTTGAAGTGCGGAGGTGATTTTCTCGATGCACTCAGATTCCCCAGCCAAAATTCTGGAAACAAAATATCCACCTTCATTGATGCTGGAGTCATTGAATACAAAGCTTTGGGATGGGGGATCTGCGTATTCCGAGGCGGGAGTCGTTTCCCTGAAAGAAGTTAACATATTCCGTCCTCCAAAAGTGTGTTTAGCGGTAGATACAGCCTTGGAGTCAGAGCTTCTGAAACTGCCAGCGACCTTGTTTATTTCGCCCATTCTTATTTAACCTATCTATTAGTTTCCCCTATTTCTGCAGCACTGCCATCCGCGATCGCACGGAATTTATATTCTGCGTGTTTTCCCTGACTTCCGGCAAACGCCAAATTACCGATCGATCCGGTATCCTATCCGTGATCCCACTTTCAAAAAAGAATCCAACTGTAAGCCGGTGCTTCAAACCTCGATAGTCTTCAGTCATGCCCCCATCTAAAATCTAAAATCTAAAAGGGTATGACACTTAGTAGATGGGCCTCGCAACTGCACCGCTCAAGATTCTGTGGAAGATGGCGGTTTTTTCCCTGCATTGCGAATATTAATAATCTTGTTGAGCGCCTCAAACCAAAAAGCAGCCCCCATAGAAATAGCTACGCCGCTTAATATCCAACCAAACAATTTGGAAATCAAAGCCAGCCACAATAAATTCCCCTTGGCATCTCGTTCCAAGCTGTTCTGTTCGCTCCATCCAAAAGGGAGGGCTACCTCATCCAAAGCTATATCTACATCCTTTTGAACTTTTCTCAGACTTGTTAAATTATCTAATTTAGTCTTAGCATTTTTTTCCACCAACTGCTCAGCGTACACATTAACAGTCGATCGCAACATCGAATCCTTCGACAACCGATTAATAATATGAATGCTATCAGCATTAGCAGCTACAGCGATCGCAGTTCCGAGCAAAATCGCAACCCCTCTAGCATTCCGCTTGTAAACACCAGAAGCACGCTCCATCGATTGGTCAAACCAAATTTCAATTTCTTTCTGAAACCGCTGCAACTGCTCTTGAGTATCTCCACCGCTTTTTTCAGCGCGCTGCGCTAAAATATAAAGGCTGCGTTTCAAAGATTCTGGCATACTGTCCAAGGTTTCTTGAATTTGTTGATAAATCGGACTCTCCTCTTTGAGTTCCATAATTTCTGCTGCCGACTCTTGACTTTTTTTAACAGTATTTAACAGATTGCTGAAACTCGGTTGTAGTTGCCCTAGCAGCGCCACCCGCTCATTTCTGCTGTCAAAACGAGCCTTCACAAATGCCATCTGCCTCTGAAATTCTCTCCCTGCCAGCTCTGTTTCTGGTAGATAAACCTGAGAATCCTTAATATAAAATCCTAGCTTTTCTGACATCCGATCTAAGCTGTTGTTCAAACTTGCTAAATTGTTTTGATAATCTTCAACAACTCGATTGAACTCCGCAGTCAGCCACCTAAATTCTTGCTCGATAATCGGTTTAGTAGCATCCGGCAAACTCAGATTTTGTCCAATCTGTTTAATTTGGGCTAATTGTAAATCCTTAAATCTTTCCAATCGGGTTTTAGAGATAGAGCTGAGCAAACTAGAAACCTTTAAAGTCTCCAAAAGGCTAGCAGAAAAACACTCGGCTGGAATATAAGAAGGCCCACTGGATTTATTGCCGAAAACATTTTTAGTACCCGTAACTCCGTGGTAAAAATCCCCCATGCGGTGCGTAACAGAGCGGAATCCCTCTGATAACAGCCCTTTCGCTCCCTGATTCAAATCTTTGATAATCGGATTGGCGTAAATCGAATGAGCCAACTGTCCAACTCTCTTAAGTTGCAGGGGATCTTTTGCGCCTTCGCTGCCTCCAGAAATCAGCACTTCGATCGACTTCTTTAAATGTTCCGCCCGCCACTGCCAAACAGTAGCAATCAGTTCCTGAATTTCCGAAGCTAGCAAGCTTAAAGTCAGGTAGATAAAGACTAAGCCAATGATAATATCTATAATTACAGGCAAGTTCATGGTATTTTCCTAGTCGCAAATAACTGCTGTCTAAGTTTACCTGCAGTTTGGGACGCTCAAAACTCTCTTAACTTATGTCAGAAATCTTTCCATTCTTGAACCGCAAACCGAAAAATCGCTGGAATGACAGCTTGACAGACAAAGTGTGGATGCTGGCTTTTCTGTTGGCTGCAGTGCTGATTTTCGGGGTGAATCTGGGCGGCGTGGCTTTGCGGGATTGGGATGAAGGCATTGCAGCGCAGGTAAGTCGCGAAATTTGGCGCGGCAACTTAAATTGGCTGTATCCGACGATCGACTCTATGCCCTATTTCAACAAACCGCCACTGGTACACTGGCTAATCGGGCTGTGTTTTGCAGCAGGCGGTGTCAGCGAATTGACGGCGAGGTTGGTACCGGCGATGCTGACAGCCACTTCAGTGCCGCTGCTTTACGCCATTGGCAGGGAGTTGTTTCCGCCGCGTTCGATCGCCATTTTTTCTGCCCTCGTTTATCTGACGCTGTTACCGGTGGTGCGGCATGGACGTTTGGCGATGTTGGATGGGGCAGTTTTGTGTTTTTTGCTGGCGGCGATGTGGTGTTTGTTAAGATCACGCCGCGACTTGCGCTACGCTTTGGGCGCGGGGATTGGGTTCGGACTCATTTGCCTCACTAAAGGCGTGATGTTGGGGCTGCTGCTGGCTGGGATGGGCTGTATTTTTTTGGTTTGGGATACCCCGCGACTCCTCACTTCTGGGTATCTTTGGGCCGGATTCGCGATCGGAACATTGCCAGTAGTGGCTTGGTATTTTGCCCAATGGCTGCACTACGGCCAATATTTCATCCACGCTAATTTAGTTAACGAATCTTTCCGACGCATTTCGGAACCTGTGAGCAGTCACAAAGGCCCGCCTTGGTATTATATTTTAGAAATTTTAAAATTAGCTTGGCCGTGGCAGTTATTTTGGCTACAAGGGCTGCGTTTGAGTTGGGAAAATCGCAATTTTCCCGGGCCAAAATTAGTATTGGTTTGGAGTGGAGTATATCTGCTGGCTATTTCTGTGATGACTACTAAATTGCCCTGGTATGTTTTGCCAATTTATCCAGCTTTTGCTCTTGCTGTTGGCAGTTATATCGCTGAAGTTTGGGAGCAACTATGGCTACCACCAGAACCGCTCAAAGAGGAAGCAGAAGAACGTTTTGATGCTATTTCTTTGTTGCCTCATCCCGCGATTTTGGCACTGCTGGGTGTAGTTGGTGTTGTCGGCTGCATTTACTTCAGTGGCTTAGTGCAAATTGGGAAATACATTGTGCCGATGGAGCGAGATTTGCAGTTAATGCTGCTGTTTGTAGGTTTGACAATGACAATGGCGGCCGTGTTGCTGCACCGCCAAGACAGGCAGTTTATATTAGTTTTAATTTGGGGAACTTACCTGACGCTGTTAGTATTGGTGGCTTCAGATAACTGGGTTTGGGAACTGGCGGAGGATTATCCCGTTAAGCCGATCGCCGAAATTGTCCGCACAGGAACTCCGGCCGGTCAACAAGTGTTTACTTCTCACCGCTTGGGCCGTCCCTCGCTGAATTTTTACAGTCAACGCCAAGTTATTGTCGCCGACGCGCCGACGCTCAAAAAGAAATGGCAATCTCTTCCTAAACCTTATTTTCTGTTAGAAAAACCCGTTTTAAAACATTTACGTTTGCAGAATGCTGAGGTTGTCAAAACAGCCGACGATTGGGTTTTGGTAACTAAAAAGTAAGTTAATAGTTAACAGTCCCCTCCTTAGAGTGGGTGAGATAACTTTCGAGTGTCTAATGTTGCTTCAGATTGACAGCCTTACCCGGAGTGGACTTAAATTTATGAGAAATCAATCGAACAGGATCTAACCGCTAACAATCAACAGACTGCATTTCTATTTTTAACGCCGTTTCGACTCTTTGATACTCGGCCTCAACCTCTTCTAAAAGCGCGCAGGCCGGATCTGGTAAAGGCTGGTTAGCATTTGTTCCCATGCGGCCCATGATTTCGAGTTCCTCGCACAGCTCATACAAGCGAAAAGCACCGAGAGTACCGCTAATCGATTTTAAAGAGTGAGCCGATCGCCGCAAAGCCAGCGGATCGGCGTTGCACAGAGCCATAGAGATGCCTCGCAGCAGTTCGGGAGCTGTTTCGAGGTAAATCTCGATCGCCTCGTCCAAAGCTTCCACTTCTCGCAGTCCCTCTATAATCTTTGCACTCAGGGAATCGTGGCTATGTGACAAAGCCCGATCGAGATTTGATTCACCACCATCGACGACTGCGTGCGAATTGGAAATTGTCAGTTGTGGATTTCCCGCAACAGCCACATTCGATCGCACTTGTAATTCACTCGTTCCTTCGATCTGTTCCGCCTGGGCATCCAAACAAACGATCGGCTGCAGACGATCGAATGCGGAGTTTGATCGAGATTTACACGCGATCAAAGCTCGCACCAACTGATCAATTGCGATCGGCTTGCTCAAATAGTCGTCCATCCCCGCAGCCATACACTCTTCGCGATCGCCCTGCATCGCATTTGCCGTCATCGCCACAATCCAAGGTCTTGTCGATTTTCGATTTTCGATTTTCGATTTTCGATTGTTAGATTCCTCAGTCGATTTTCGATTTTCGATTTTCGATTTTCGATTGTTAGATTCCTCGTTAGTCAATTTGGGATTTTCGATTTTCGATTTTCGATTATTAGACTGCTCATCTGTTGCGGAAATTTCTGATTCTCCCGTGGGATTTTCTAAAGTTAAATCTGCTGAAAATTGCTCGCGGATGTGGCGGGTAGTTTCCAGTCCGTCCATTTCCGGCATTTGCACATCCATCAGCACCACATCGTAAGGCTGGCGGCGCAAAGCTTCGAGCACTTCGATACCGTTTCCCGCAACATCCGCGCGATACCCCATCCGCTGTAAAATTTGCAAAGCCACCTTCTGATTCACCAAATGATCGTCAGCCAACAGAATCCGCAGGGGTAATTTCTCCGCCAGCACGGGTATGGTTTGCAAGAAAGACCCGGTAGTGCGCTGCCCTTTAAATTCCGTTGTCTGTTCTCCAAAAATATTGATTAAAACATTGTAAAGCTGAGATTGTTTGATGGGTTTATTCAAAAAAGCAGCAAAATCCATCTCCATAGCAGGGGGGTTAATTTCTTGCCTGCCGATCGAAGTTAGCATCACTAACGGCAACTTTTCGCAATCAGGATATCGGCGAATTTGCGCCGCTAAAGCTAACCCGTCCATTTCCGGCATTTGCATATCCAAAACTGCCAAGTCAAACATCTCTTTAGCAGCCAGCCAATCTAAAGCCAAACGAGCCGAAGCTGAAGCCCTAACCACCATTCCCCAAGACTGAGCTTGGAGAGTCAAAATTCTGCGGTTGGTAGCATTGTCATCGACAATTAAGACTCGCTTGCCAGCTAATTCAGGTTGAGAATTGCTCAAGTTAAGTGGTAAGGAATTCTTGCAGCCAGAAACGATCGTACTAAAATAAAAAGTAGAGCCAACGGATTGCGTATTGTGGCCGATCGGCTTGTTACTGAGTACAGATTTGCCATAGCCATATTTTTCGGCAATTTCGCAAGATTCTGCCCATCCCAAATCAAAAACTGCCGATGATCTAAAATCTGCAGGAGGATTGCCCGCGACACTACCCATACTCTCCACCCACATCCGGCCGCCCATCATTTCGGCCAAACGCTTGCTAATTGCCAAACCCAATCCGGTACCGCCGTACTGCCGGCTCGTTGAAGAATCAACCTGACTGAAAGATTTAAATAGCCGATCCATGCGATCGCTCGGAATGCCGATACCGGTATCTTTGACCGCAAAATGTATTTCGTATGCTGGGTTAATTGCTACCGATTCGCCAGCAATTAATGGGGGTTCTTTAGCGTTAGCCGCCGACACTGAAATCTTTTTGGCAGTCACAGCAACCACCACTTCTCCAGCGTCGGTAAATTTAACAGCATTACTGAGCAAGTTGATTAAAATTTGCCTCAAGCGGGTGCTATCGCCGATCGCCGTTGCTGGTACAGTACGATCGATCAAGTAACCCACTTCCAGTTTTTTTTCTGCAGCCTTAGCAGCTACCAAGTCTAGAGATTCCTCAATGCAAGTGCGGATGTCAAACGGATGTTCCTCCAAATCCAATTTGCCCGACTCAATTTTCGAGAAATCTAGAATATCGTTGATCAGCGTCAGCAAGGCATCGCCGCTGCTGCGGATAGTTTCTACAAAATCGCGCTGTTCGCGAGTTAAGGGCGTATCCAGCAGCAAACCGGTCATGCCGATGACTCCATTCATCGGAGTGCGAATTTCGTGGCTCATGGTGGCTAAAAATTCGCTTTTGGCTCTAGTAGCTGCCAGTGCTTGATCGCGAGCTTTTGCCAAATCTACGTCTGTTTGCTGGCGTTCGAGTTCGCTTCCCACCCACTGAGCCATCAGTTTCACCAACTCTCTGTCTACAGCTCGGAACGGTTCTGTCACAGGAGTCGGAGAAAAGAAGCACAGAGTGCCGTAAACTTCACCTCCCACCGTGACGGGAATGCCCATGTAAGCTTCGATGGGGAAAGCTCGATCGTCGCTGTTGAAGGAAAAACCCGAAAATCGCACCGACTCAAAGTAAATCGGTTCTTTTGCCATTGACGTAGCGACGCAGAAAGTTTTTTCCAGATCATAGATTTGGTCTTTGACGATCGACCCGTCGGGACACTCAACAGCCATTATTTGATAGTTGTCGCCTTGAATGCAGGACAAAATTCCCACGGACAGGCCTAAATGCCGACATCCCATTCCCAGCAGTTCTTGGAGGCGCAAATCAAAGGTAGAGAGGTGGTTGAGCGGGTCTGTACGGGGAGCCGAAGTTACTTGGTACAAAGCTTTGATGGCAGCTTCGCTTTCTCGCAGTTCTTGTTCTGTTTGCTTCCGCACGCTGATGTCGCGGGAAATGCCGATAATTTCTTGGACTTCGCCGGTTTGGGGATCACTGATCGTGCGGCCGGTGGTTTCAAACCAAATGTATTTGCCGTCTTTGCGGCGGATACGGTAGCTGACGGTGTAAGTAACTGGGAGGGCCAGGACTTTCCAGTGAGCTTTGGCAATGGTTTCTAAATCGTCGGGGTGAAAATAATCCTTGGGGACGCGGCCGATGAGTTCCGAAGGTTCGTATCCCAGTAAAGCCCGGCTGGCGGGCGAGACGTAGACAAACACGCCTGTGGGGTCGTGTCTGGTGATCATGTCGGTTGAGTTTTCGGCCATCAACCGATAGCGGTCTTCGCTTTCATTACGTTCGACTTGAGAATTGCCCAATGCTTCTAGCATTCGGTTGATGCCGTCGGCCAAGCTTGCGAGCTCATCTGCTCCGGTCATCTGAACTCTTAAGCTTGGGTCGCCGTTGGCTGCGATGTTGCTGACGCTGGTGCTCAAGGAAGCCAATCTCGCCAAGACTAATCTTTCTAGCAACAGCAGGGTGATGGCGCTAAATATTAAACCTACTGCCAGTATTGATAAGGTAAACAGCTCCAAGGTAGCCTGACCTTGGCCGTAGATGATGCGATCTGTCTCTACTCGCAGCAGCAGCGCTAGGTTGCCGTGGATGTCGCGAATCAGGGCGTATCCTGCGACTAAGCTGTCGCTGAGTGGCTCGACTAAAATTTCTACTGATTTGAGGTTGGAAATTTTGAGTTTGACATTTTCCAGCTCCTGCCTCGATCGAGCCAGCCCCTTGGCGCTGTGCCCGGAGTAGTTCGCGGCTCCAACTTTAAAATCTAAACTCGGCAATCTAAAATCCACTGACAGGTGAGTCAGTTCTGAAAGCAAACCGATTTCGCTGCTGTCGAGGTAGCGTCCCAAGATCAGCGTTCCCCGCGACGGGCCTTGGGCGTTGCTGTTGAAGATGGGCTTGGCGGCAATCAGCAGTCTGGCTTCTGGCAAGGTGAGGACGCCTGTTTTGGCTGCGGGGCGATCGCCCTCGACTGTAGATGAGTCTAGTAGTGCCTCGGTCAAGTGCTGTTTAAAGCTTTCGGGAATCGGGATTTCTGTTTGGGATTTGAGGTCGAAACCTTTGCTGAAGATCGTCTTACCGTTGGAGTCCAGCAGCACCAATAAGTTTAGTCTCAAGTAAATAAATGTCGAATCGACGAAATTTGACTTGACAAATTTTTCGTTCCGTGTTTCGACGAAAGAGTAAGTATCGTCCCACTCGGCGTAATCTTGGGCGCTGGTGTCTAAATTCGACAAGTCATCATCTAATGCGTCCAAAGCCCGTGCGACATCCTGGCGGACGTACTGTGCCTCCAGGTTGTGAAAATCATGCAGCAAAATAGTTGATGCAGTGGCATATAGAACCACAATCAGGCTGATCAGCGCTGCACCGATGATTAATAGTGTTTTTTTTCGGAGTTGCATGGCGTCGCCCTCCTCACGGTGCTAATAGGCAACTAGCCAGGAGAGGTTTGAGACGTAGGTTGTTTAGCATTGGCGATCGCAGGGCCTGCGTGTTTGGACTTTTCTGGGCTGACGAAAGCAAAGCCCTTGGTATTTCCAAGGTATCCGGTATGTTGCCCCCCACAGTCAGTGTAGTATTTTCACAGCTTTAGTTCCATATTATTTACAACCTATGACCTACAAGTTATAACCTGACGATCGGCATCTTCAACATAAACCGCCGATCGAACTCAAAACAATTCGCGTTTGATACTGACGCAGCCAGGGATGTGGGCGGTTGGGAGAACAGGCGTGCTGGGTGGAGAACCCTCTCTATTATTGTACCTAAAAAATATTGAGGAGAGAGGGAACTGGCCCGCGAAGTTTGCTTTGCCAAAAGGTTTTCACTCCAATAACTGTTTTGATTTTTGTCATTCTTCAGTAATCCTTGCAACAGTTGTAGAATCTGCCTCAAAGCAAATCCAGCCTGCAAACCTGAACCCCGTTCAAAAATTGTGATAGGAGAGGCAATGAATATCCGGCGACTTTTTATTTATTACATCTGCAAACAAAATATACAACAATCAATAAAATCGGCTTTTCACTTTTATATTTTAAATTAATCAAAACTGCTAATTAAAATGTATAGATTCACCGTTGGCACCAGCCTCAAAAAACGGGTAGGAACTGGTTTACCATAACATTATTCAACCGTACTAACAAATTAATAAAAACCCGTTCCCACTCCCCGATCAAATCCTTTACTAACATTAGTGCCTGATGTCAGTAGAAACTCACATCAGGCACTATATGCAATCCGATCGCAACTTGAGTTTTTTTTATCGGATGACGGCTAAAGCACCGGCGCCGGCTGCTGCTGCCGCCGAAGTAAGAGCGGTGAAAAACAGCCACCAAGAGGCAACTTCTGCTGCTTTCCGGGTTTCTTCGGCTTGTTTTTCAGCTTGCACTTTGATGCTTTCGAGGCGAAGCTGTGCCTCTTGCTGCAAGCGTTCTGCTCTTTGCAAGACGCTGTTGCGGCTTCTTTCAATTTGGTCGATCAAGCGGTTGGCATCTGCTTCGGAAATGTCCTCGCGGGAACTCATTAGTGCTACTAAAGTATCGCGGTTGAAATGACCCAGCCGATCGCGCAAAGCATCAAATCCGGCTTGCGGATCGTCAAATAACTTCCGCACATCCCGCGTAATGCCTTCGTAGTTGAGTTCAGGGCGATCAAGCGAATTGAGGTAATCCCGAATTTTTCCGAGAATCCCGTCAATTACCGACTGAATACCCTCCTGTATTTTCTGAATTTGCATTGCGAACTCATCGCGCACCGACAAAATTCCATCGACAATGCGATTGGCTTCTGCTTCAGAAATATCCGGCCGCTGAGACAGCAGAGAAACAACTGTAGCTCGATCGATGTGTGACAAGCGCTCGCCCAAACTGTAAGCGCCGACTTTCGGGTCATGCAGCAGCAGTTGCAAGTCGCGCTTGATGGCTTCGGGATTTAATTCATCCTTGCCCGTATTACGCAAATAATCTTCTAAAACGCTCTGAAAATCCTGCACTTGGCTTTGCATCCGCTTTGCCAAACGGCGCGGCGCTTTCACAATCGAGCCAAGGGTTTCCTGCACTTGGTCGATAATTTGATTGACTTGTTCCTCGCTCAAATCTTGTCTCTGAGAAAGCAGTTTTACCAAAGTATCGCGATCGACTTGAGACAGACGGCCACGCAGCGCTAAAGCTCCTTCTTTGGGATTTTGCAGCAGTTTTGTCAAATCCCGCTGAATCCCTTCAGGATTGAGTTCTGATTTGCCCGTATTGCGGAGGTAATCTGCAAGGGCGGTTGTTGTATGGTCGTACTGATCCTTAGCTTTTTCGGCCAACTTTTGCGGCGCATGCACCGCGCTGTGCCAATTTTCTTCGGCGCTGTCGAGAAGGTGATTTACTTGGTCTTCGCTGAGGTCTTTCCGCTGAGATAGCAATTTTACCAAAGTTTCGCGATCGAACTTAGAAGCTCTAGCTCTCAGCGCCCACATTCCCGCTTCCGGGTTGTCCAGCAGCGTTTTCAAATCGCGCTTGATGCCTTCGGGATTAAGTTCTTCTTTGCCCGTAGACTTCAAGTATTCTTGTACTCTTTGCCACTGGTTGTCTAGTCGGGCTTGCGCTGCTTCTTGCAGACCTTTAGCATCTGCTAAAACTACATCTCGCGTCCTTTCCAACTCTTGAACAATCTGTTCTACTTCCTGGAATCCGAAGTTTTCGCGGCCTCGGAGAATTTGCACAAAACTGTCGCGGGTGTAAGGAGAAAGCCGATCGCGCAACTGTTCGTAACTAGCGTCGGAATCCTCTAAGATTTTTTTGAAATCGCTCCCGATACCTGCTGCTGTCAGTTCTTCTTTCGGCGTCAGCTTCAAATAAGTTTCCAACCGCCACTGCAAATCGCGAGATTTTTCTTGCTCCTCCGCAAAGATCACGGTTTGTAAAACGCGCTGTCTAATTGCTTCTAATTCCTGGGAAATTTCTTTAATTTTGTCTTGGGTAAAAACGCCTCTACTAGCCAGAATTTCGGCAAAATTAGACTGTTTTAGTTTTTCTAATTCGCGGCGCACAGTTCCAGGATCGGCTGTAGGATCGTAGAGAACGTCCCGAAATTCGCGCTCGATGGCTTGGGGGTTCATCTGCCACGAATAAGTGTTGAGTAGGTAGTTTTCTACGTCCGCACGAATTGGGCTGTAAGTTACGGGTTCGCCTTTGACTTGAGCGGTAATTTTATCAGTTTGCTGGGTAACTTTCTCTTTAGCTTCTTTGAGCTGACCGACTACTTTTTCCACATCCAAGTCAGAAATATCCGTGCGACCCAATACTATTCCCATTAAAGCATTGACTGCCATTGTCGTTGCTTGGGACATCATGGTCGGGCTTTGTCCAGAATTTTGACCGCCCAGATTGCTGAGGGCTTTTTCTACTCTACTTGCCAATTTATCTGAGACCAAATCTCCAGATTTGGCAGATTTGAGATAGTCTACTAATTGGGCGATGCCGTCTGATTGCTGCCCTTGTTTTCCTACTTGTTTCCAAGCATCTTGAAGTTGGTCTACAATCCGGTTTACGTCGCGTTTTGATAAGTCCGATCGCGAACTTACTAAATCTACGAGAGTTTGCCGATCGAGATTCGGCAAATTTTCGGCTGCAATAGTTTTTAGTTGCGGATCATTAAGCAATTTTTCAAACTCGCTACGCATCCCTTTGATGTCTAATTCTGGCGGTTTGAGGCTTTGGATGTAGTCTTCGACGTTTTCGCGCAAGCTTGTGGGGTCGATCGCGCTACCCAGTTCATGACCCACTGCTGCTGCTGCTGCTTTGGCTGTGGCGACTACTTGGTTGCTGGCTGCTTTGGCGCCGATGGCCGAGGCTGCGGTGCCGACAATGGCTTGAAAGCCTGATGTCGCGGTGTTGACGAGGGAACCGATCAACTGACCAACGGTGGTGGAACTCACCCAGACGAGCATTGAGAAATAGGTTGCCCAGACGACTAAACCGACGATCGCACCTAAACCGGGACTGCTAATCAAGCTGAGCTTAACTGCTAGCAAGCAAGCAAAGAATAGGGCAACGGTGACGGTGATTAGCGTCCAAGTACCTACCTTTCGGCCGATGTGGCGGACTGGGGGGCTGCCGCTATCCGAGTGGTGGCCGTCGTCGTGGGATTGTCCCATGTACGAAAGGCCCGCAGCTACTGATAAATTTGTTAGCAAGAGTTGGAAAGCGCAGGCTAGTACGACTCCAGCTATCAAGGCGATAAAAAATTGCGGCCCGGAATAAAGGAGTGCTGCGTCTTCTGCTGTGTTTGTAGTAGTCTGCTCTACTGGCACTTGGGCCAGCCAGAACCCGATGTTATACAGTTGTGGATTTATTGGCAAATTTTGATACATAGTATATTCCTCGTTAAGAGTGGGTGCGCGCGCTCATTGGCGCAAGTTAACCAATGTATAGTTTTAGACTCATGCCCCCAATGGCAAGCATCGCCTTATTGACGAGCTAAAGCATCCCCCTACAGTTGGAAGTGTAAAAATATGTCTGCAGCCGGCTGTCACTTTAGGAATATTTGTGCTATGTAAGTCTGATTAAAATAATCGCAGAGGAGAATCTGTGGTCGATCGATATTAAGAGCAATACTTAAGTGCCAAATAGTTTGCTAAAATTCTCCATAGTTAATCATTGAGAGGAAGTTTTGTGTTTGCCCTCAAACGAGCGCTCAAACTGAATAACAACGAAGCGAGTTTGATGGCAAGACACGCAGGATTCCGGCGCGTAGTATTTAACTTTGGGTTAACCTTGCGGACTCAAATGTATAGCGAGGGGCAATTCACAGACTCGAAAGTGCTCAACGAAGTTAAAAAAGTTCTCACCAACTACGTCAAGAAACAGCCTGAATTTGGTTGGATGAACCAGTTATCTAGTCGAGTTTATCAAAACGCTTTGATTGACTTGAAAGATGCTTTTAGTAGGTATCGTTCGGGGAAAGCAGGTCATCCGAAATTTGCTCGTCGCCGATCCGGTCAATCTTTTACGGTCGATTCGTCTAACGGCAAAGTTTTATTGGCTGCTGGCAGTACAATCAAGATTCCTACCTTGGGAAGTTTTCGACTTTATGAACCATTAGAATGCGGATTCGTATCTCAAACTTTTACGATTTTAAAAGAAGGAAGTCGCTGGTTTGTGTCCTTCTGCATTGATGCAGAACGTTTGCCAGTTCGACAGCCTGAGAACTCTGTAGGAATCGATGTGGGCATTAAATATGCGGCCACCCTGTCAAACCAACAGGTATTTGATGCACCAAAGCCGTTAAAACAAGCGAAAACCAAGCTTGCTACCTTGCAACGCAAAGCCTCAAAACAGATAAGAGGCTCCCAAAGTCAGCGCAAAACCTACCATAAAATCAGCAGAATTCACGCACGGATAGCTCGTATTCGTTTAGATTTCCTTCACAAGTTAACAACTTATTTAGCCAAAACTTTTAAGCTAATCAAGATTGAAAACTTGAACGTTCAAGGAATGATGGGGAATCACAAGTTGGCCGGGGCAATATCGGATATAGGGTTTTACGAATTCAAACGCCAACTCGATTATAAGTGCAAAATGTATGGGGCACATTTAGTGCTGGTAGACAAATGGTTCCCCAGCACTAAAACTTGCTCGAATTGTGGCACTAAAAAAGATATGCCACTAGGCATTCGGACTTTCGACTGTCCTGTTTGTGGCATATCTTTAGATCGCGATTTGAATGCAAGTCTGAACATTTTAAACTGGGAACCCTCGGCTTGAGGGGGATAGCCTACTTATCTTGGGATTAGCCGTCTACCCAACAGCGTAGGAAGTAAACATGAATTGTATCTAAAGATGGCTTTAGATACGTTTAGGTAAGTTTTATGAAGCAGTCGGCACAGAAGCCCAGACAAATTGTTCACAATTCATCTACCAATGCCATAGCAAATTAGCTTCCAAGGAATTCGATAGTGCACCGAGAAAGTCATGCAATTATTATTGGCGGCAGTTTAGCAGGACTGTTGGCCTCTAGAGTATTAGCAAAACATTTCGACCGAGTAAGTATTGTTGAACGAGATTTTTTTCCAGAAAAACCCGCACCTCGCCCCGGTATCCCTCAATCCCGTCACCTTCACATCCTTTTAAATCGGGGAAAAATGATCCTAGAAGAGTTTTTTCCGGGCTTGGAAAACGAACTGGTAGCTGCTGGTGCTCCTAGTTTAGATCCGAGGTCGATCGGGTGGTTTAGTCCGGCGGGTTGGGCCCCGCAATTTAGCCCGGATCTAAATGATTTAATTATGTTCAGTCGGGATTTACTTGATTGGCAAATTCGCCGCCGCTTGGCTGAAAATACGAACGTGCATTTCCTCCAAGGAGGTACAGTAACGGGGTTGCTGGCGAATGCCTCGCACACGGAGGTTGCTGGCGTGTTGGTGCGTTTTCGCGATCGCCACAACCCTAGTAACATCCATACAGAGAATTTGTATGCAGATTTAGTAGTCGATGCTGGTGGCAAAGTTTCCAAAACACCTAAATGGTTGAAAAGTTTGGGCTATGAACCTCCACAAGAAACTGTTATCAATGCTTTTGTCGGCTATGCCAGCCGCATCTATAAATGCAGCGGTAAATTGTCAGAAACAGCGCCAGTATTTGTGTCACTAGCCCCGCCAGTTCGCACTCGTGGCGGTGCAATTTTTCCGATCGAAGGCAATCGCTGGCTGGTGACTCTCGACGGGGGCGATCGCGATTATCCCCCCACAGACGAAGCAGGTTTTGTAAAATTTGCCCGCAGTCTGCCAACCCCGACAATTTATGATGCGATTAAAGATGCAGAACCAATAACACCTATTTATAGCTATCGAGGTACAGAAAATCGTTGGCGCCACTACGAGCGCCTCCGTCGTTCTCCTGAAAACTTAATAATTATCGGTCATGCAGTTTGCGCTTTTAACCCGATATACGGACACGGAATGACGGTTGCTGCACTGGATGCTCAGATGCTAGATGAATGTTTGCAAAAGCAAAGAGAGCGGTATCCAGAAGGCGATTTAACAGGCTTTGCGCGAGAATTTCAACAAAAACTAGCAAAATTACACACTATTCCTTGGATGTTTGCCATCAGTCAGGACTCTCGCTATCCGGGAAGTACAGGTGCAAAACTAAACCTTGCTACGCGACTGACAATTGATTACATGGATTTGGTGTTAAAAGTGCTGGTCCCAGATGCTAAAGTTTGTCAAGCATTTGTGGAAGTTGTGCACATGATTGAGTCGCCGGCTGTACTTTTTTCTCCCAGTATTGCGCTTAAGGCGATCGGGCAATTAGTCACCGTTCGACAGAAGGCAGAATTAAGATCAAGAGTTTATACAGAATCAGGTTAGTTTTGCCAAGTCTATTTTTTCACCGCCGAGTAAGGAAGATAAACGCAGATGAAATCCTTTTCATCTGCGTTGATTTAACCTGATATGATGTCCGCTACCACCTGCATGATAAAAAGTATCACTTTGGCGACTGCGGTTTTCGGGTATTTCACGTAATTAAGATGGGTAAAATCCGATTTATTACCGCAATTGTCGGTTTTTGAAATAAATCATTAGATTTATTTCAAAAACTGTTTGCAGTCACGACTTACCCACAAGAGTCGAGAAACCAGTTTTTTTACCCATATCCCTCGCGACTCACGCTATTTTGTCGTAAAAAAATCGGTTTCTGCTGCAGAGAATAATCTAGGCTTGTGCAATTGTTACTTGCCAGCCAAACAATCTAATTGTTCTTGCATTTGGGCGGTAACTCGCTCGAAACAAGCATCAACATAATCGCGATCGCGCGCCGCCTCCGAACCATACCTCTCAAATACAATCGGTTCGCACACGCGAGTCCGAATTTGCACGGGTAAAGGCAGGTTTGGCAAAGGCCCAATACTCAATCCCCAAGGCAATCCCAAATACACTGGCAATACCACTGGATCGATGCCAAATAGCCACGGCATTCCCAATTCATGCAATTGCTTTGCTTGTTCGTACAAATCTGCCAAAACTATCAAAGTATCGTGGGCACCGTGGGATATAATTGGTAAAATTGGCACTTCTTCTCGCAATGCTAATTTGATAAATCCCTTGCGTCCCGCAAAGTAGATTTGATCGCGCAAGTGGTGGGGGCGAAAAACATCTTGGGCGCCGCCCGGATAGACAAGAACCGGGGCATTTTTCCGCAAAGCTGCGATCGCCATTTTCGGATGCGCCTTGAGGGCTCCACACTGAACCGCCATGCTAGCAACATCAGGAGAAACTTGCCAAACAGTGGGGTGCATCAATCCGTAGGCCAAGCGTTCAGTTCCGTACCTGCGGAACCATTCGTATAGGAACATAAACATATCTGGAGCGGCAAGTCCCCCGTTGTGAGAACCAACCACGAGCATTTTTCCGCTGGCGGGTACGTGGTGCCAGCCGTCGCTTTGTACGCGAAAGTAGTAGCGGTACAGCCATTCCCAGAGTGGCAACAAAAGCTGAATGAAGTCGGGATTGCGATCGTCTAAAGATAGACCGTCAAAGGGATATTTAGAGGATTTGCCGTCTTTTTTGTTAGTAGTTTTTGTCACTGCAAAAATATTTAACGCTTTGGTCATTATATAGTAGAAGGAAGAAAGCTTTAACTCTCGAATAGAGAAGGCTTTAGTTATTTGGGACAGAAGGAATAAGGGAGGAGATTAGTTGGGCTTTTCTTCTCCTTGTGAGTGTGCTAATCCCGATCGCCCTCAAAAAAAACAATTCATATCATTAATATGATCCCATTCCGAAGGAATCTACCGCATTAGTTTTAGCCAGTAAAAACCTCATAAACATGGAGCGCGGTTGCTATAGCAATATAATTAAATCAGAATTGGCGCAAATATTTGGTTTCTGATGTGAGCGGGCTGCTTTTGTTCGGAGGTTTTGTGCTGGTTGTCTCCACAGGAACAAAACCGTTTGCAAACAGCTACAGCAACTGTCGCTGATGGCGGGGCGACTTTAGCCAGAAAAACACAACTGTGCCTCAAGCCGATAAGTTTCCGTTTTGGAAGATTTTATCAAATTGACGCCAGCCCTCGGGTCAATGCTAGCGATTGGTGCTGTTTACCACAATTTTAAGTAAGGTACGATCGACAATGGAGTTATGTCAGCGAGATCGAAGAACTGTATCCGGCTTCCGACAACCCACTGCGACGATGGGGTCGATCGCGCCAATCGCCTGTCAATCGATTTTAGATTTTAGATTTTAGAGGCGACCCCACGGATAAATGCGGGGGCTTGAGGATTTTCGATTTTCGATTTGGGATTGATTCCACGGATAAATCCGGGGGCTTGCACCATCAAGAAATTCTTGGTCAATCTGAATCTTGGAGCATGTCCAGCACAATCTCGCTCTCGAAGCTGCCAAGAATTCACCTGAAATGTAGCCCCATATTACTCAACTGCAACAACAGGCAGCTAAATGGTTTAACGAACACCTGACAAGATATTGGCGGACAACACATGACTGTGATTCCTAGTAAACTGTCCCGCATTTAAACAGTTAACTGTTGACGTTCCCCCTCTGCCATTCCCCGACTCGGACACTCTGGCCTTCTCCCCCTATCCCGCTCTGCCATAATGAGCCATTTATAGGCGTAGCAGCTTTATGTCTCTTCGCTCAACTCACGAAACATTAAATAATATCAATAAAACTTGACTTGCGGTCATAAAAAAGTTATATAAAGCTTTTTTGTGGAAGACAAATCGATTTTTTTGCTATATTGACCTGCAATTAAGATAATTATTGTGGTTAAGTGAGGATTTGAACGGATGAAAAACTTGAATTGCTGGAATAAACCCGCTGCATTGCTGGGCGCGCTCGCGATCGTAGCCGGAAGTTTGCAGGCGAATGCCATCGGTGTTGCCGCCCCATCAACATCCACTGTCAGTCAAGATGCTGAAAATATTTCCTTTGAAGATAGCGCCACGTTTCAAATAGCCCAGGCTGGCAACCTTTGCCGCAAAGTCACTCCCAAAGAAGGTTTGACGGTTCGTCAGAACCCAGACCCCAAATCCCCTAGAGTTGGCGGGGTAGCACTTAACACACAGGTAACGCTGTCCCAAGGTGCTACTTCTGTTAAAGCCTCCGACGGTCGCCTCTGGATTCAAATTACCGCTCCCGTCACAGGGTATGTGGCTAGTGGCTATCCCAACGACGAAAGTAATTTAGGTTCGTGCACAATTAGTCAAACTCCTTCCCCAACTCCTGCACCAGCGCCAGCACCAGCGCCAGCACCAGCACCAGCACCAGCGCCTGCACCGGCACCTTCCCCAAGTCCCGCACCAGCGCCAGCACCTGCACCAGCGCCAGCACCAGCGCCAGCACCAGCACCAGCACCAGCACCAGCACCAGCACCAGCACCAGCACCAGCACCAGCGCCAGCGCCCGCACCAGCGCCAGCACCAGCGCCAGCGCCAGCACCAGCGCCAGCACCAGCCCCAGCCCCAGCACCAGCCCCTGCAGTGGGCCCTGTAAGTCTGTGTCGCCAAGTAGAACCTCGCGTAGCGCCGAAGGGTCTAGTTATCCGCGCGGAGCCTTCAAAGACTTCTGCTGTTAAAGGCAGCGTAGCGGCTAACGGTCAAGTAACGCTTGTTCCCAATTTCCAATTAGTGAAAGATAAGAATGGAGAACAGCGCAATTGGCTTGAGATTTCAGGCCCTGTGCCCGGATTCATCTCGGCTGGAAATTTGATCATGTGCAAGTAAACTTCTGAGTTTGATCGCTCTTTTTGACTAAAAGAGCGATCGACACCGAAAATAGTTTTAAGTTATTGTGGCGCAGCCAGGAAACAACGCCGATCCCAGATTGCTTCCTGGACTTACGCAGGAATAACTGATTTCTGTCGCGAGTCAGCGGTAGCTAATCTTTCTGGGCCTCTGTTTTTCATCATCGGTTGCGTAAAGTCCTAGCTTGCTTCCTCGCAACGAAGGCGGGGTGAAGAAATTTAAGCAAAAAGCCGATCGACCTTTCTACCTACAGAGCCCGCTTGCCCAATCTCGGTGTCCGCGATTTGGTTGACACTTCGATTGTCGGCCAATCCAGACAATTTCCCACTTATTTTGCCTGAGTCTGAGTTCGATTCGGTCTCGCATTCCGGCAACAGAATCGTCAGCTAAACCGACGACTGTATGCACAATTACTGCTGTTTCTCCCGTGGGATATTCAACTGCAATTTGGTCGCTTTTTCGGCCTTCAGATTCTCGGTCACTGCTAAAGAGTTTTGCTGCGATATCTTTGGGGTTGGAGACGGTAATTTTGCGATCGACAAGGAACTGTTTAGCGTTAATTTCTTCGTAGTTCGATCGGGCGGCGGGCTGCCCCATTGCTGCGATGGGAATTTGGATGCAGGCGAAAACAGCTAGGAAAAAGAGCGATCGCTTGACAATTGATTTGTTCATGAGGCTTCCGATTCTGCGAGAAATTTTTGTCTCCGAGACGCGAAAGCCGCCAAATCTGCTTCGGTGAATTGAGTTTGCTGCCATGAGGGGCGGGCAAGCAGTCGATCGCACCAAGCTTTAATTTTAGGATAGCCGTCTAGGGACACATCAACCCAAGATAGCAAGGGCACGACGGTGCCGGCAACGCACTCGGCAAAGGTAACAGTGTTGCTAGCGAAAAAAGGGCGATCGTCCAACAAACCTTCAAAGAATTTCAACACAGTATCGACTTTTTCCTTAGCCTTTGCGATTTCCTGCTGTTCAGGAATTCCCCAGCCCATTTTTTCACTGCTGAGGGGGTAAAGTGCCGGCGCAAGTTCGTTAACCGTGACCAATTCTACCATTTTCACAACTGCCAAATCTTTCGGTTCTTTTGGCAGCATTGCCGGTTCGGGATACTTTGTTTCTAGATAGTCAAGAATTGCCAGAGACTCGACGACAGTGAAGTCATCATCGACCAAAACAGGGATGCGGTGAAAAGGATTCATTGCGACAAACTCAGGCTGCAAGTGATCGCCGTCCAAGTGGATTTCTACCACTTCAAAATCGAGGTTTTTTTCTAAGAGGGCGATCCACACGCGGCGGGAGTTAGCGGAAATTGGGGTGTGATAAAGTTTCATAAATGGTGGGGGTAATTATTGAAAGGTAATATAGCAATCTTAAATCAGTTTCAATAACTGGTTAACTGGTTCCCAGGCTCTGCCTGGGAACCGATGTCCAGAGGCTCTGCCTCGGCTGCGACAATGGAGACAGAGCCTCCGGATATGCGTTACCAGGCTCTGCCTGGTAACGAGTATAAACGATATTTTTTTGGATGTTTATGAAAATTTATTATTCTGAGCTGGCGAATAAACCTCACCATAACTTAAAGTTTTGACTGAAGTATTCTGCTCTAAATTCTGCTCTAAACTTGTCGTCATGTCTGCGTGGAGAAGCTCTAAAAATTTTATATCGTTCCCTATATCGGCAGCCTCATCTTCATCTACCTCTTCAATTACCTGCAAACGTTCTTGATAGGCATTGATTTGATGTTCAATGGCTTCTATAATAAACTTTAAATCTTTAAATGATAGATTAATGTTAGCTTACTATCCTATAAATCACCTCTACAGGTAGTATGAGGGCTCGATTTCAGAGTCATCGTCAGAGGTACGTTCGGCACGAATCTCGTCCATAATTCCCTGAAAATCTGGATCGTCTTTAAACACACCCGCAAATTGCATCCAGGTGGGTTCAGAAGCCTGAATCGGTACTTCCCAGGAAATAGCTTCAATATGGTTAAGTCTTTCTAACAATGTGGTTTGAAGTTGGGTAATGGCTTCTTCCCGAGTTGCTGCTTCAACTCGACAGTGCGGAAACTCGAAAACAGAAGCAGAAACCTGTCCTGATGAGAGAGTTTCTAACAGGAGTGTCACTTTCCATTGGCTAGATGGTTGGGATTGCAATACATTTAAGCTTGTTACCATGTTTAAATCACGCTTTTTAAGTGCTGTCTTGATTGTATCGCAGAAAAAAAAATCCCTCACCATTTCAGGCAAGGGGCGATCGCTTTTTTAGAGCTAACTCGTCTTCAGTTGCTCTAATTTTTGTCTAACAAAGAACCATCGCGATCGATTTCTATCTCTATATTATCTCCTGACCGTATAAATAGATTACCTGTTCGCTCGTCTAGGCAGATGAAAACAGGGATGGTGAATTTATTGGTTAAGGATTGACATAGTATGACACACTTGATGCTTTGTTCAGCAGTTGGCAGGTTCATTTTAACTCCTCTGTTTTTTAACTAACGCAGGGTTAGGTTTTGGGTAACCTCGCGTTTGAGTACAGAGGCACGGGGCCTTATAGATTGTGCGTTTAGTTAATTTCGCTTCAGAGTTAAAGTTATGCCTATGCTAAAAACCGTTACCAAAATAACAGGGCGGACCCTAAAGCCCGCCCCATCAAACTATCGATTAGTAATCGAAGTCGCCGCCGCCCATGCCGCCGCCAGCGCCAGCAGCAGCGCCATCCTTCGGTTCAGGCTTGTCAACGACGATGCACTCGGTTGTCAGCACCATACCAGCAATAGATGCGGCATTTTGCAGAGCAGAACGAGTTACCTTCGCAGGGTCAACGATACCAGCTTCAAACATATCGACAAACTCATTTGTCGCTGCGTTGAAACCAACGTTGAACGGCTTTTCTTTGACGCGCTCAGCAATGACAGCGCCATTCAAACCAGCGTTTTCAGCAATCCGCTTCAGAGGAGCAGCCAGAGCCCGTGCCACAATCAAAGCACCGGTCAATTCTTCGCCCTTGAGAGTGCTATTAGCCCACTCTTCCAATTGAGGAGTCAGGTGAGCCAAAGTTGTACCGCCGCCAGGAACAATTCCTTCTTCGACAGCAGCTTTGGTTGCGTTGATCGCATCTTCAAGACGCAGTTTGCGATCCTTCATTTCTGTTTCGGTAGCCGCGCCGACTTTGATGACTGCGACGCCACCAGCCAATTTGGCCAAACGTTCTTGCAGCTTTTCTTTGTCGTAGGAAGACTCGGTTTCGTCCATTTGACGGCGAATTTGTTCGCAGCGAGATTTGACTGCGACTTCGTTACCTTCGGCAACAATTGTGGTGCTGTCTTTGGTGATGGTGACGCGACGAGCTTTGCCGATTACTTCCAGCTTGGTGTTTTCCAGTTTCAAACCGGCATCTTCGGTGATCAGTTGACCGCCGGTCAATACGGCGATATCTTCTAACATGGCTTTGCGTCGATCGCCAAAACCAGGTGCTTTAACAGCAGTCACGTTCAACACACCGCGCAGTTTGTTGACAACGAGGGTAGCTAGAGCTTCTTTCTCAATGTCTTCTGCAATGATCAACAGCGGGCGGCCGGAACGGGCTACTTGTTCGAGCACTGGTACTAAGTCTTGTACCAAGCCGATTTTCTTGTCTGTCAGCAAGATGAAGGGTTCTTCGAGAATCGCTTCCATCCGTTCGGTGTCGGTGACAAAGTAGGGAGAAATGTAGCCTTTGTCGAAGCGCATCCCTTCGGTGATTTCCAATTCGGTGGTCATAGACTTCCCTTCTTCCAGGGAAATCACGCCTTCTTTGCCCACCTTGTCCATTGCGTTAGCAATCATTTGGCCGACTTCATCGTCGTTACCAGCAGAGATGGAGCCGACTTGAGCGATGGCTTTGGAATCTTCTACTTGTTTGGCGTGTTCGGCAATTTTTTCTACCAAAAACGTGGTTGCTTTGTCAACACCGCGCTTGAGGGCGATCGCATTTGCGCCGGCTGCTACGTTACGCAGACCTTCTTTGACCATGGCGTGAGCCAAAACGGTAGCTGTTGTGGTACCGTCGCCTGCTGCGTCGTTGGTTTTGGAAGCTGCTTGACGGATCAGGGCAACGCCTGTATTTTCTACGTGGTCTTCTAGTTCGATTTCTTTGGCGATGGTAACACCGTCATTGACGATTTGAGGAGCTCCGAATTTCTTTTCGAGAACCACGTTACGGCCTTTGGGGCCGAGGGTTACGGCCACTGCTTCGGCCAAAATGTCCATACCGCGTTCGAGGGCGCGACGTGCATTTTCGTTGTAGATGATACGCTTAGCCATAGTTTTTGGGGATGAGAGGATTTGAGATTTTGGATGGGGGATGATGGATTTTAGTCATTTGTCCCGTGTCATTAGTTGTTTGGCGGCGTTCGCTTTAAACTAATGACTGATGACTAAGGACTAAGGACTGATGACTAATGATTAATTAGTTAACGATCGCCAGAATGTCTTTTTCTGCAAGCAAGACGTATTCGTCTGTGCCGAGTTTGATGTCGGTGCCGGCGTACTTCGAGTAGAGAACTTTGTCGCCGACTTTGACTTCCATTTCAATGCGGGTGCCGTCGTCATTGCGCTTGCCGGGGCCCACGGCCGCGACTTCGCCTACTTGGGGCTTTTCCTTAGCTGTGTCGGGCAGAAGGATGCCGCCGGCGGTTTTTTCTTCGCTAGCGCTTACTTTTACGAACACGCGCTCGCCTAACGGTTTAACGGTAGAAACACTCAGTGATACTGCTGCCATAAATAAATCTCCAGATTACAGATTGTCGTCAGTCGTCAGGGGTCACGATGAAAGCAACAGCGGACTACTTACAACTGACATATTAGCACTCTCGACTCCTGAGTGCTAATTTAGCTCTAGAAAGGGGCGATCGCAACTTAGTTGTCAGTACGGGTTCCCGAACCGAGCATGAGTTGAAGGGAAGGAGAGGGGGGAGTGCAGGGCTGTTTCATTCTCCAAAAAACGAGGATTTTGTAGGGGTAGTGCCCCCGTGCCTACCCTCCCCACCGACGATTTTTCGGTTATTTCATAGGTAGGGGCAGCCACGGGGGGCAGCCCCTACAAGAGAATGAAACCGCCCTGGGAGTGGACGCTGTGGTGATGACTTTAGACCGCTAACCAATTACTTTTGAGTGATGAATAAAATGACAGAAAATAACCAGGAATATTGCAGCCAAGGCTTGAGCGCTTGCGTCCAAAGCCTGGGAATCGCTCAAATCGAGCGGCATATTTTTATCTGTGCCGACCAAACCGTGCCCAAGTGCTGCGATCGGCAAACCAGTCTGGAGGCGTGGAATTACTTAAAAAAACGCTTGCAAGAATTGGGGTTGGACAAGCCAAGTGCCACTCGACCAACCTGCGTTTTTCGCACCAAAGCCAATTGCCTGCGAGTGTGCGCGTCTGGCCCGATTATGGTAGTCTATCCAGACGGAGTGTGGTATCGCGACGTTACTCCACCCGTCATTGAGAGAATTATTCAGGAACATCTCCTAAACTCAAAGGTCGTTCAAGAATACGCTTTCTTGACTCATCCTTTGCCAGTGCCTGCTGAGGCGGAGCAAAACGTCTAATTATAGCGCTGTTAAAGTACATGGGTATAATTAAAGGTTAAATTTAAGGTTAAGGGTGAGAATTTGAGACAGTTTGGCTTGCGGGCGATCGCACCCGCTACAGCTCCATAAAACTGTAGTTAGGTTCTTGTCTTCCCTGGGTGGCTTCCCGTGTTTCTGGTGTTTCTCAAAAGGTACACCAAAAAAATCGATCGGAGGAACTGTGAAATTTTGTGCAAAAATTTCTCAGTGGCAGACACTAAGCAGGTTGCCAAACTACACTAGAAACAGTTAAATACGTAAGTAGGGAGTCTGCTTAAATTTCTCTATATCAGAAGTATCATTTAAAACCGGGGCATTAACCTGAAATTGAACCGATCGAGATTAAATATTTAACTTGCGCTCTGTTAGGCAATCTCCAATCAATCAAGGCCGATCTTGACAGGGCGATCGTCCATTACTGGTTTTGGCTGCGTTCCAGGTCGTAAGACACTCAGAAACAGCCGTCGATTACAGGTTGGGAAGCGGTAATACCCGCCCCGCTTTCCCTCACCGCCATCCCTTCAGTCGATCGTCGTCCTCCACTCCCAGCCGGGTGGCGGGGGACTGACCGAAAAAACAGAAGTGAAAAGAAGGAAGTATGCGGGATACTTTAGCGGGAATAAACATGACAAAGGACAATAATTCAGGAGAACAAAAACGGCTGATGCTGGTTGACGACGACCCCAATTTGATCTTGCTGGTCAAGGACTACTTGGAGTTTCGGGGTTACAACGTCATTACAGCAGAAAACGGCAGAGACGCTCTGGAAAAACTAGAACAAGAAGTTCCCGACTTGATGATCTGCGACGTGATGATGCCGGAAATGGATGGCTACACTTTAGTCAAACACATCAGAGAAGACCCTCGCACGAGCTGGATTCCGGTTCTTTTCTTGTCCGCAAAAGGTCAAAGTTCAGACCGAGTAAAAGGCTTGAGCACTGGGGCTGACGTTTATATAGTCAAGCCTTTTGAACCAGAAGAACTGGTGGCCCAAGTGGAATCTTCTCTGAAAGCAGCATCCCGCTTGATTAGCCACTCAAATCCCGGTATGGACAGTGGCCCAAAAATTAAGGCGCGCCGCAATGTCGAATTGACTCCCACTGAGTTAAAGGTCGTACAGTTGCTAGCGCAGGGTATGGCAAACCGCCAGATCGCAGACGTGATGAATGTCAGCCAGCGGACAATCGAAAGCCACGTCAGCAATATGCTGGGCAAAACAGGTCTGCACAACCGGACAGAGTTAGCTCGCTGGGCTCTTGAAAGCAAAAAGGCTTGAGCGGAGGTAGTCTGCGCTATGAAATCAGGGGAGCAAAATCTACTGCTATGCGCTGGGCGTATGCCTGCTTGGCGGTAGGGCGGTGGGCACGGTAGTTTGAAGGCGCCATTAACCTTGACACGGCAGCCGGTATTGAGTTACTAGGCGTATAGTTTGTGAGGGCCCCTCGCTCAAATGCAAGCAGGGTTAAAAGAACCCTCTGGCGGTAGAGCCGAAAATATGAAATACTGGGGAGATGGAGTTTTCTGAAGTCTAATCTATTGCCTCAGTTAGCTCCATGTTGCTAAAATGTGATATTTAGATTAACTTCTTTCTACAATTATTAGGTCTAAGTTTCTATGACAAACTTAATGAACCGCCTTTCTATTTTTGTGGACGGGAACAATATGTTCTACGCTCAACAAAAGAACGGTTGGTTTTTTGATCCTCGCAGGGTGCTCGAATATTTCAAAACTTCGCAGCCGAATGTCATCTTGATCAATGCTTTCTGGTATACGGGTCTCAAAGACCCCCAAGATCAAAGGGGATTTCGAGATGCTTTGATCAGTCTGGGTTACACGGTTCGCACTAAAATTCTTAAGGAATATTACGACGATGCTTCGGGCAGATATTCTCAAAAGGCTAATTTAGACATAGAAATTGTGGTTGATATGTTTAATACCGTGGATCAATACGACCAAGTTGTGCTGTTTAGCGGGGATGGGGATTTTGAGCGGGCGATCGAGCTGCTCCGCTCGAAAAATACTCATATTACTGTGGTATCAACCGAAGGAATGATTGCTAGAGAGTTACGAAATGCTACAGATAGGTATATAGACCTAAATGAAATTAGGGAACATATCGAGAAGATGGATTATTAGTCAGTAGTTATTAGTCATTAGTCATTAGTCATTAGTTATTAGTCATTAGTCATTAGTCAGCAGTCATTAGTCAGTAGTTATGGGTTATGGGTTATTAATTATTCGTTATTGGCGCGAGACAGGGGACTGGTGACTGGAGGCTAAAAATCCAGAAAAACGGACAAGTAAAAATCAGGAAAACACTTTTTTAGAGCTATGAAAACTCAACCAAGTCAAGACCGGATTATTATTTTCGATACGACTTTGCGAGACGGAGAACAATCTCCGGGTGCATCTCTGAATGTGGATGAAAAGCTGACGATCGCTCGCCAGTTAGCGAGATTGGGCGTAGATGTGATTGAAGCGGGTTTCCCTTTCACCAGCACGGGAGATTTCGAGGCAGTCCAAAAAATAGCCCGATCGGTTGGCACAGAAAATGGGCCGACAATTTGCGGTTTAGCGAGGGCGAGAAAGGAGGATATTAAAACAGCAGCCGAGGCTCTGAAACCCGCAGTAAATTCGCGAATTCATACGTTTCTGGCTACGTCCGATATTCACTTGGAGTATAAGCTGAAAAAGACGCGGGCTGAGGTTCTGGAAATTGTGCCGGAAATGGTAGCTTACGCTAAGTCTTTTGTGGATGATGTGGAGTTTTCGCCGGAAGATGCTTGTCGATCGGAACCGGAGTTTTTGTATCAGGTTCTAGAACGGGCGATCGCAGCGGGTGCGACTACTGTTAATATTCCCGATACTGTCGGCTACACGACTCCGAGCGAGTTTGGGGCTTTGATTCGGGGAATTAAGGAAAATGTGCCGAATATCGATCGCGCAATTATTTCGGTTCACGGTCACAATGACTTAGGATTGGCTGTTGCTAACTTTTTGGAAGCTGTGAAAAATGGCGCCAGACAGTTAGAATGTACGATTAACGGGATTGGCGAACGGGCGGGAAATGCAGCTCTGGAAGAGTTGGTAATGGCGCTTTACGTGCGGCGCCAATATTATAATCCGTTCTTGGGCCGGCCTGCAGATTCTGAGGAACCGCTGACAAATATTGACTCGCGCCAAATTTATAAAACCTCGCGGTTGGTTTCCAATTTGACGGGGATGTTGGTGCAGCCAAATAAGGCGATTGTCGGGGCAAATGCTTTTGCTCACGAGTCGGGAATTCACCAAGATGGGGTGCTGAAAAATAAGCGGACATACGAGATTATGGACGCTGAGTCGATCGGCTTAACTGAAAATCAAATCGTCTTGGGCAAATTATCCGGCCGCCACGCATTTCACACTCGCTTGAAAGAGTTGGGTTTTGAAATGGCAGACGATGAGCTAAATAAGGCTTTTGTCAAGTTTAAAGATTTGGCAGACAAGAAAAAAGAGATTACTGATTGGGATTTAGAGGCGATAGCCAATAACGAAGTGCACCAAGCACCGGAACTGTTCCGGTTAGAATTGGTGCAAGTTTCCTGCGGCGACAAATCTCGCCCGACAGCAACTGTCACTGTGCGGAATCCGGCGGGGGAAGAATTGACCGATGCTGCGATCGGCACTGGGCCTGTGGATGCGATTTACAGGGCAATTAACCGGGTGGTAAACGTACCGAACGAGTTGATCGAGTTTTCTGTACAATCGGTAACAGCGGGCATAGATGCGATCGGCGAAGTAACAATTCGCTTGCGGCACGAAGGCAAAGTATTTTCCGGTCACTCAGCAAATACCGATATTATTGTAGCCTCCGCAGAAGCATACATCAGCGCTTTAAATCGCCTGTATCAGGCATTGCAGCATACTACTGAAAAATCCTCGGAACAGCCAACTGCGATCGGAAATCAAGTTGTTGCAAAAGCACAGCGCTGATAAATTTATTGTCAGCCATTTTTCTTGAAACAAACCGCAGACGAACCTAGATCGAAGCAGATAAATCTCAATTAATCTGCCTTTATCCGGGTTTATCTGCGGTTTAAAATTACTTTTTTTTACTCATAACCAACTCTTGAAAAATGCAAGAAGAAACTTTAAAAAAAGAGCGGCAATTCCACGATGCTTGGGCATCCACAATCGATATTGACGGCATTCGAGTTAATGATTACTTTGAAGCTTGTACCGCCCCAGAAAATAGATTTATCGTCCAGCAAATGGGCGATATTACAGGCAAACGCCTGTTAGATTTAGGCTGCGGCGCGGGAGAAAATAGCGTTTATTTTGCTAAAAAAGGCGCCAATTGTGTCGCGGCGGACTATTCTCAGGGCATGGTAGAAGTTGCTCTGAAATTGGCTGAGAAAAACGGCGTCAAAATAGACGGCTGCACGGTGAATGCAATGGCCATGGATTTCCCGGATAATAGTTTTGATATTGTTTACGCTTCTAATTTGTTGCACCATTTGCCGGAACCTGAAAAGGCAATTCGCGAAATGCACCGCGTGCTGAAGCCTGGGGGTAAAGCTTGTTTTTGGGACCCGATGAAGCACAATCCGGTGATTAATGTTTACCGTAGGATGGCGACTGAGGTGCGGACGGAGGATGAAAGTCCTTTGGATATTAATATTGTAAATTTTGTCAATTCTTTGTTTTCCGAGACGGCTTATGATACGTTTTGGCTGACATCGTTGTGGATTTTTTTGCGCTTTTATTTAATCGAAAAAGTGCATCCCAATGAGGAGCGTTATTGGAAAAAGATTATCATTGAACAAGAGAGATTGAAACCGGAATATTCTCGGTTAGAAGGGTGGGATGGCTTTTTGAAGAAGTTGCCTTTGATGAAGCGATTGGCTTGGAACTTGGCTGTGGTGGCAACGAAGTAATTAAAAGAAGTACAATAAGTCAAAGCATTTAATTAAGAGGCTAATTATGCCAGAAACTATTACTGCTATCTACGAAAACGGGGTTTTTCGTCCCTTGAGTCCTTTGTCATTGAATGATGGGGAAACTGTGGAAATAACAATTGTAGCGGAAGTGTCGCCGGAAGAACTCAAGGGCGATCGCGAAAAAGCGATTAAGTTGATGGATTTACGAAAATTGATGGGTTTGCCAACAAAACAGTTTAAGCTAGATGCAGCCGCAGAACAAAAGCGGCGCGACCTGTTTGAAAAACTCAAGGGAAGAGTGGGGAAACCTCTTTCTGAAATCGTTATTGAGGATCGCGGCCCGTGGTAAATGCCTATTTCTTAGACACCAGCGCTTTGGTTAAACGGTATGTGCCTGAATTGGGAAGTAATTGGATTCAATCCATTACTGTTCCTGCAGCAGGTAACTTTCTCGCGATTTCTCAGATTACTTGGGTGGAGGTATGCAGCGCTTTTTCACGCCGTCAACGAGAGGGTACTCTATCTGTCGATGAGGTTGACCAACTTATGGGAGATTTTCGCACGGATTTTGACAACCAGTATGAAGTTCTTGAAGTCGATCGCACTTTGATAGAAATAGCCGGCGCACTGGTGATGCAAAACCCACTGCGGGCTTATGATTCTGTGCAATTAGCGGCTGCTTTGCGCGTTCAATCTACTCTCGTTTCCGTGCCAGATACTCAACTGGTTTTTGTTTCGGCGGACAATCGATTGCTGAATATTGCTCATTCAGAAGGGTTGGTGATTGATAATCCTAATGATTATCCGTAATCAAGCTGTTTGTAGTGAGGAATGCAAGTCTTCATACCAATCAGAGGACTAAAGTCATCACTAGAAACTAATTTTAGTGCGATCGTTATTTAGAGAATTTCTTTCAAAGTTTTAACCAATATTTGATTCTGTTCCTCCGTACCTACACTAATCCGCAATTTGTCTTCTAATCGCGGCTGATGGAAGTATCGAATCAAGATTCCCCGTACTTTCATTGTTTGATAAATTCTTTCTGCATCGCCGTTTGGTGGCCTAACTAACAAAAAGTTGGTTTGCGAGGGCCAAACTTCAAAGCCTAATTCCTCGAAACTAACGGCTAGTTTTGCTCGCGAGGCCTTAATCTTTTCGGCGTTGGCTGTTTTGTGGTCTTGATCTGCGATCGCAGCCGCCCCCACTGCATAGGCTAAAGCATCCACATTATAGCTGTCTTTGATTTTATTTAATTCTGCCAGCAGCGCCGGGTTTGCTATGCCAAAACCCAACCTCAGTCCTGCTAGGGAATAACCTTTTGAAAGCGTTCTCAAAACTATAACATTACTGTACTTTTTTGTCAAATGCAAAGCATTTTCTTCGGCGAAATCTACATAAGCTTCGTCGATAACAAGAATACCCGATAACTCTTTAGCCAGCTTCTCCAAATCTGCAACAGATATGGCTGTTCCCGATGGACTGTTTGGCGAAGCTACAAATGTCACTGCACCCTGGGCTGCTATTAGCAAATCGACTGGTAACTTGTAGTCGTCGGGATAAGGAACTTCGACAAATTCTGCATCTTGAATTTCTGCCAAAGTGCGGTATAAGACGTAGGTAGGCGCGGGACAAACTATCTGTTTCCCAGATTCGCCCACAGCGCGAACAATCAAGTTTAATAAATCGTCGCTGCCGTTACCTACCGCAATCCAATCGTCAGGTACTCCTAAAACTTGACTAGCAGCAATGCGGAAACTTTTGCCAGTTGGATCTGGATAGCGCCGCAGCATTTCTCCGTCTATTTCCTGAAGCACTTTTAAGGCTTTGGGAGAAGGTGGATAGGGATTTTCATTAGAATTTAGTTTAATAATTTTTGTGCCTAGCGGTGGCTGTTCCCCCGGCACATAGCCAGACATTTCGTGGATGCTTTTGCGAAAATAATTCATCTATTAATTGAGTTTTGTGGAACGGGCATCTTGCCCGTTCTTGATCATGGTGCAAGATATATTGAGTTTTGTGGAACGGGCATCTTGCCCGTTCTTGATAATGGTGCAAGACATCAAGTTAAAAAGATTATATCAAACAATTAGTGACTATCCGCGTTATACCCAAATCAATTAACTTTTGCATATCTGCTCGATCGTCCACCGTCCAGGCCACAATGTCAACTCCCTGACTCCGGCTTTCTTGAATTAGTGCGGGGTTTTCCAGCAAAACGCGATACTGGCTGCTAATCAAATTATCCTGATAGGTCACAGCTTGAGCTAATTGAGTTTTGTACGCTTCTAGATTAGCAACAATATGTCCGATCGCCAAATCGCCAGATAGCCGCCGCACTTGTTCCAGAAATCCATCGTTAAAGGAGCTAATAACGCATTTATGTTGGATCTCTGCGCCCTTCAAAGTCTTGACAAAATCCGCGACATCTGCGTTAGACCAGTCGCAGTGCGGCTTGACATCAAAGTAAAGAAATTTGCCAACATTTTTGAGTATGGTTAATGCGGCTTTTAAAGTAGGAATTTTTTCTGGTGAAAATTCATCGCTAAACCATTTTCCCGCATTAAGTGTCTGCAATTCAGACAGAGTTGTTTCCCTAACTTTGCCAGAAACTCCAGTAATTCTATCCAGTGTTGCGTCGTGAAAAATTACTGGTACGTTGTCGGCGGATAGCTGGATGTCAAATTCGATCGAATGAGCTCCACGGGCGATCGCCAGTTCAAAAGCTGCTAAAGTATTCTCCGGGGCGATCGCCGAAAATCCCCGATGTGCAATAATTTCTAAATTCACTGTCTTGTACCCTCTAAAAAATCTGCCACAGTTTGATTAAAAGTTTCTGGTTGAGTCAAAAAAGACCAGTGGTTCCCCGGTACTTTTGCAACGGTAAGATTTTTCAAGTATCTCTTGTATGGCTGCATTTGCCAAGCCATGCGATTTACGCCTTTTTCCGGCTGTACAAACAAAGTCGGTATCTCAATATTTTCAGTTAAACCCGCAACTTTCATCACTTCTGCAAATATCTGATTTCTGGCTGCCATTGTAAATTTACTGCCCCAATTTCCGTCAGATTTTTGTTCGATTTGGTTTTGGAATACCATTTGCTGCACGTCACTCCAATCTGCGTATTCTCCCGATTGTTTTGCTGCTGCTTCTGCTTGGGCTAAAGTCGCAAACGGGCCCACACATTTGAGACAGTCTAATTTTCGGTAAACAATTGGCAGGGTGAGTTTCATCGCGGCGGGCAGTTTGGTGATGAAGATGGGGTCTACTAAAATCATACTGCAAAAGCGATCGGGATTTTGCCTCGCCCAAATCGGTGCTAGTTTTCCCGTCCAAGAATGTCCTAAAATGTGTGCGTCAGACCAGTTGAGATGTGTCATCAAAGCTTCTAAATCTGCGATCGCACTTTCAAAAGTATAGCCTGTTTTCGGTTTGCTACTCTCTCCGTGTCCGCGCATATCTGGCGCTACAATATGATAGCGGTTCGACAAATAATCGCCCAAGTTAGTCCAGACACAAGCACTATCTGCTAAACCGTGTAACAATAGCAAACGCGGAACTTTGGTTTTCCCTGTTTCTGGATTCCATTCTAGGTATGAAAGCTCGATTTCTGGTAAGTGCAAAGTGTTACGAGTTGGCATGATTATGGGGTTTTATATTTGGATAAATTTGATTTAACTTTTTTATGAACAGGCAAGATGCCTGTTCCACAAAGAGTGAATTTTTTTCTACTGTTTTCATAAACAGGCTTGCGGGCCTGTTTCACAAAGAATAAATCTTTTTGTGGGGTGGGCCGTTGCTCCTAGCCCGCCCTTCTAACTTAACCTTTGCCCTTCAAACTCAACAAGATAAACTGAGTTTTCTGCGCTTCATCAAAATTGTCATCGCTGACCAAAACTAGACTCTGGCTGCCATCTGGCAAGCGCGGGCCGAGGGTCATCCCCTCTAAATTGTACAGCGGAATTCCGAGTTCGCTTAAGTCTAGGAGCAACTTTTTCTTAACAGGTTCCACCGCCACTCGCCCTTTAAAACTCTGGATTCTCGAAGTATCTGTAGCCGCCCCAACCGCTACTTGATAAATCCTAGCGCTGTATCCCGACAGCCCAAAAGAACGTTCTAAACTCAGAATCTGACCGCTACCGACAGTTACTAATTCTGTTAAACCGTTCAAAATAGTCATGGGAACTTGGTCGAGATTGTAAAGATTTTCTGAGACTAATTGCGGCGTTTTATCGACGATGATATAATGTAAAATACGGAGTTTACTTGCCTGTTCGGGGTCTAAATCTTGCATTAACGGCGCTTCCGTAGCTGCGAACAAACGAAACGGATCGAGACCGCCTGGACTAAAAGTTTCTGGGTCGATGGTTAAAGATTCAAAACCTAAATTGTCCACAACTCCTTGCTGCTGTTTTTCATCGCTGGCATCGGGAATATAGCGCTTTGGTATCGGCAAATTTCCCCGCATTTGCCCGGTTTTGATGTCGAATTCTCCGAGAAAAGGAGGTATGCCCACATGAGTAACGCCTTCGCTGGCGACAAATACTGAGTTGCGGGGAGAAAGGGCGATGCCTTCGGGATTGATGGAGCCCCAAGAGAAGGTTTCACCGTCTGCTTTTTTGAGGGAGGTAACGCCTTCAACGGTAACTTTTTTCAAGCGAATATTGCCGGGATCACTTGATGTGAGGTCGAGTCTGAGACTGTAAAATCTCGCTTCTCCGTTTTCGCTGGGGTCGTCGGAAAGAGCGTAAAAGCGATAAGCTTTGGAAGTGACTGCACTAATACCTTTCGGATCGTAGGTAATTCCTGACAAACCGCCGACTGGTACTCCTTCAAAATTCATTTTTGGCAATTGGTAGTCGCCCAAAAATTCTAGGGACATTTCTGGAAAAGAGCGGTCTTTTCCAACTGCGGGAGGGGGGGCGCAAGCTGTGGAAACAGTTAAGAGAATTAGGGCTAGACTGAATAATCGTAAAATACGTTGGCGAAGCCCTGGAAGAGGATCGCCCAACGCATTGAACTGAAAACAATTGCTCAGTGCGGTAAAATTTATTTTGTTGCTCTTGTTGAACAGTTTGCTTTTGTGCCATCTTTGTGACATAATTTATACCGTTTTGTAGATATGCAAAACTTGATGTTTCCAGAAAAGATGCCGAATCGCGGCAAGCAAATTTTGAGAATCAGAAGTTCTGTGCCAATTGGGTGCTTGCTTTTTTTGTGGCTGTGTGCTGGTTCTATTGCTAGCGCCCAAACTAATTCACCAGGCCTCGATCAATTTTCTCCTAATCCTCTAGAAATTACCACACCCGATCCCCTAACTCCCGCTAACGAATCTTTGAGCAGCACTCAGCGGGACGAACTGACAGCGGCTTTGGAAGAGTTAAACTTAGAAGCAGCGGCTAAACTGCAAGCTGGAGACGGCGCGGGTGCTTTTGAAATTTGGTTCCGAGAATTGCGGCTGCGGAGGTATCTGGGGCCGGCGGCGGAAATTGCTGCTTTGAGTCGGGTGGGAAGTGTTGCTTGGAGTAATGGTAAAAACCTCGAACTACAGCTTATTACCAAACGGTTGCAAGCAATTCAAAAACAAGTCAAATCCCAAGTACCACTTAATACTGAGTTGCTCCCCGTCTTCGCTGCGGCTTTTCAGCAGGTGCGCGCTAAAGGGCCGACTGTAGAAGTTTACCAAGAAATTCTCGAAAATGCGCGCCAAAACCAAGATATATTGGCTCAAGGTCAGATTTTGAAGGCGATCGGGCTGATTCATATCAATTGGTTGAGTTACGATAAAGCTGCTCCCGTGTATGAGGAATTGGCAACTTTAATTCAGGAAAACCGGGATTTATTTGCTGCTAATTCTGCTGTGCAAAGTTCTGCTGTAGTTGCGGGAAACGGTGCGCCGCCGCAGCCTGTAACTCCTCCAACTGAGGTAGAGACTCTGAGACAGTTGGCCTACGTTTACCAGCAGTCGAAACAACCCCTAAAGGCGATCGCAGCTAGGGAAAAACTAGCATCGGTGTATCTTAACTTACAAAACCCCAGCGCTATACCACCGCTCAAAATTGCGATCGCCAGTGATTACCAAACCATAGGTCAAATCAATTTAGCCGCTCAATACTATCAGGAAGCCTACAATTTAGCCGTCCCTATTCAACAGTATGCCCAAGCTAGCGAAGCTTTAGATAAATTAGCATTACTTTATCGATCGCAAAAGCAGTGGGAGCAGACTTTGCGGATTTATCAAATGCAGTTGCTGTTAGAAGAGCGGGCTTACAATTTCTACGGATTGATGAACACTTATGACAATATCGGTCAAGTTTATCAAGAGATGAAGGCTTACGATAAAGCTTTGGAATCCTATCAAAAAGGGTTAGACGTGGCTAAAAAATTGGGACACAGACAAGAGTATTTTGCTAAGAAAATTCAAAAAGTTAACAAGCAATTGCAAAGAAGTTCGTAGTTGTCAGCAGGCAATAATGACAATTTGCAATGTGAGTAATTTAAATGCAGTAAGGTGTGCATTGCACACCCTACTAAACTACTTTTGACTCGTAGGTTTCTCGCGAGATAGAGTAATATAGTACATCAGTTTCGTAATAACGAGCATTTTTTTCATATTTCATGCCAACTTTTTGTATCACCCGCTGGGAGGCGATATTTTCTGGGCGGGCGATCGCAACTATTCTCTCCAACTTTAATATTTGAAATCCATAGTTAAGACTAGCAAAAGATGCTTCTGTTACCAATCCTTGATTCCAATAAACTTTGTCTAGCGCATAGCCCAGCTCAACTTCCGGTGTCTGATCCAGAAAAGCCAGTCCACAGCGGCCAATCATTTTACGGTCTATTTTATGTACTAAAGCCCACATTCCGAAATTGTTTTCTGCCCAATGTTGGACCATGTTATGAATGGCACTTTCTGTTTCTTCTCTAGTTTTAACTCCTCTCAAGTATTTCATTATTTCTGCATCACTGTAAATACGGTACAGCTCATCTAAGTCGTCTGGCGTAAATTGTCTCAGATACAATCGGGCTGTCTCTATTTCTTGCATAACTTTTAACCAAAAAGTCTAATACACTTTCCTGGGGACGACGGTGAAATGTAAAATCAATCTCTTCAATGCAGTGAACTGCCTTTGGAAAACCTAGCATTTGATCCAGCAAATAAAACCCGTGGCTAACTCTATGTCTAAAGGCATAAAGTGGCAAGTAGCGGGTATCCGCAATTGTAATAAATATGGGCGACTGAGCGCTGTCTGGTTCGATAATTTGCTGGCTATGTAGAAGATTTGCTAATTTGACTGACTCTATTTGCTACAATTATTAGTTGGATATATTGTACAGCTTTTTTGCTAAAAGCTGACAGAACCGATCTCGCCGCCCGCCCTACAAGCCGCGCAGCGAAAAAAACGCTCGATATCCTCAGCAAAAGCCGCCGAATTTAGCAGCATAATAGCTTTTGCAATCTAAAATCTAAAATCTAAAATCTAAAATCGGATGACTATTTCCTCACCAGTAGCAGACACCAAAAACAAATCCGGCCAGGAAACAGACTGGCGGTTATTTCTGAGGTTGGCATCTTATGCAACCCGCAGCAAACGCTTGCTGATTATTTCGATCGCACTATTAGTACCGCTAGCAGTCTCAGGAGCAATTCAACCCATTCTCATAGGACAGGCAATTTCGGTAATTCGCTCGGAACCTACCTACGAATTATTGCGGGGATTGCCTCTATCTGCTGCCTTGAATATTTTGGCTATTTTGCTGATGCTAACTATAACACTTAGATTAGCACTGCAATCACTTCAAGGCTATTGCGTCACGAAAGTAGGGCAAATAATTACTACAGATATTAGAAATGATTTGTTCGCCCACGTCACATCGCTAGCAGTGAGATTTTTCGATCGCACTCCTGTCGGCAAACTGATGACTCGCCTCACCAGCGATGTAGAAGCTTTGGGAGAGGTTTTCTCTTCAGGGGCGATCGGCATTGTCAGCGATCTATTTTCAATTTTAGTAATTGCTATTTTCATGTTTACCATGCAGTGGCAACTAGCTTTAATGTTGGTGCTGATGATGATACCAATTACCGCCGTCATAATTTATTTCCAGTACCAATATCGCATAGCCAATTACAATACCAGAGAAGAACTTTCCGAACTCAACGCCCAACTGCAAGAAAACTTGACTGGTATTGGCGTAGTGCAGCTATTCCGCCGCGAAAGATTCAACTCAGAATTGTTTCGCGTCACCAATAAACGCTACATTAAAGCAGTTGACAAAACTATATTTTACGACTCAGCCGTATCTGCGACTTTAGAATGGATTGCTTTAGTAGCTATTGCAGCGGTTTTGTGGATGGGTGGTCAAAGGGTTTTAGCCGGTAATCTTAACTTTGGTACTCTCTCTGCATTCATTTTATTTGCTCAGCGTCTCTTCGATCCGCTGCGGCAATTTGCTGAGAAATTTACCGCCATTCAAGCAGGATTTACCGCCGTCGAACGCATTAGCGATATTCTCAACGAACCGATCGAAATTAAAGATCCAACCAGCGCAAAGAAGGAAGGGCACAACACGGATTTTGACACGGATACACGGATGTTTGAAGGGAGAGGGAAGAGGGAAGAAGGAAAAGCGAAGAGGGAAGAAGGAAGAAGGACAGGTTATTCACCGTTGTTGATAACTGGACATCCAGAGGCAACGGCTTACAACTTGTCTCCGTTCGATCGCGAATTGGCAGATAATCCTCAAAATCCACCAAGTTCAGAATATCGTTTATTGCCCAACAATCCCCCATCACCCCCCGCCAACCCCCCGAAGCTTCGGGGGGGAGAAAATGCCAAATCGCAGAATTCTGAATCGGGAGAAATCCAATTTGACAACGTGTGGTTTGCTTACAAACAAGACGAATATGTCCTGCAAAACCTCAATTTCACCATCAAATCCGGCGAAAAAGTAGCATTAGTTGGCCCCACCGGTGCAGGCAAAAGTTCGATTATCCGTCTTCTGTGCCGCCTTTACGAACCTAGCCGAGGACGGATTCTGGTTAATCATGTCGATATTCGGGATTTGCCTCAAGCAGAGTTACGCAGGCACATAGGCGTAATTATCCAAGATGGCTTTCTATTTGCTGGTGACGTGAAGAGCAATATCAGCCTGGGAGAAAGTTACTCGATTGAGGAAATTCAAGCAGCAGCAGAAAAGACAAATGTTGCCCGGTTAATCGAACAGTTGCCTCAAGGTTATGACACGCAATTGCGGGAACGGGGGACGAATCTTTCGGGGGGACAAAAGCAATTATTAGCGTTTGCTCGCGCCGCTATTCGCAATCCCAGTATCTTAGTTCTAGACGAGGCAACTGCTAGTTTGGATGTGGGTACAGAAGCTTTAATTCAAGAAGCTCTAGAGCGTTTGATGGCGGACAGAACGGCGATAATTATTGCCCACAGGCTCTCGACTATCCGAAATGTCGATCGTATTTTAGTGCTCAAACGCGGGCAGTTAGTAGAGTCTGGCAGCCACGAAGAGTTGTTGCAGCAAGAAGGGTTGTATGCCAGTTTGTACAAGTTGCAAATGCTGGGAAGTTAATATCTGAAGGAAGAAGGAAGAAGGAAGAAGGAAGAAGGAAGAGGGAAGAGGGAAGAAGGAAGAGGGAAAATTCTCGGAATCCCCTGATACCCGGCTTCTGGAAGAAGTCGGGTATCTAAAATTTAAAATCTAAAATCGGCTCACTTGCCCGAAATCATTTTCCCCAGGGTTTCGGGCAGGTGAATTATATGTTGAAACAACTGATTTGGGCCGATGCCAAACAATAACTGCATCGTCAGCACAATTGCTGCTAAACCAATCGCTGTCCCGATGCTGGCTTTCAATACTTTAAACGCCCAATTAAACACTAACCAAGATACAAGTAACGAAGCAATTAAGATAATTAGTTCTATTGGCATATAACATTTTTAACTCTACATAAATTACGTATCAAAACCAAAGAAACTTGGTTTTTTATCTGTGTTAAAGGCTCAATTTCAGTATTTTCGTAAAAAACCAGGTTTCTGCCTCCAGGACTCTACTTATTACTTTAAGCAATACTGCCGCGTTTCCGTGTTTCCTTATAAGAAATTCCCACATTTTTTAAGCCAGCTTTAATCATTTGCTGCTCTAACAAAGCGAAAAAGCGACTTCGATCGCCCCCCGTGACTACCGCTTGATTGTGAGCTTCTGCTAGCGTCACCGGATACCCGCCGCCTTTGTGTACTTGAGCCAGCATCATTCCTAATGCTAAATCTAGCTGTGCTGTATCTTGTGCTACCCATTCCGGCACTTCTATTCTAGCAATTTCTGTGCCAACGTGAACGTAACAGAAATAGACGGAATTAACGCCGTACAAATCTAAAATTCGAGCTTGGGACTTCCATAAAGGGCTTCTTTGTCCCGGTGACAGGATTGTTGCCCACAATATGGCATCTCGCAAAGGTTCAAATTCTTGACAAGGTGCTTTTTCGGCGAAAGAAATTGTGGCGGCAAATCCGACGTTCGGGCAATTTGTCATGCAGTCTGGTACTTCGTGGGTGCAAGCTTCAAATCGTAAAAAAGATAAGGTTTCGCTGCTGCGAGAAGCGCTTAAGTATCCTAACAGCGGAATTCCTGCTAAACGCAACTTGTCCCAAGATTCTAAAATTGGTAGCAAAATTTGATCGCGCGCATCGGTGGGTAACTGTTCCAAAAACCAATAAATTAGGGAACCGTCTACCATTGCTAAAGCTGGCGCGGGCAATTTATTGTCGTTAACTTTTGCCCAATTGCAGCCCATTTCTGCTAAGGCAATTGCTTCGGAAACTGCGCGCCGATATCCCATCCATTCTTCGGTTCTAATTCCCCACTGCCGCGAACCGTACAAGTCTTCGGCTTTGTAGAAAACCTCGGGTACGCTGTCTAAAACTGGGTGCCGGCTTTGTCCGTAGTGCAGCATGACTGTGCCGACGTTTAGCAGGTAGCAGTAGGCTATTTCGTGATGGTTGGGGGAAATTTGCGATCCGTCTGTGGCAAAGACTGTGTGAGCGGCGGGGGGTGCGGTGATGTAGGTGCGATCGGACAATGGCTCGATCGGGGTGGCAGCATTAAATAAAGTGCGATCTCGCCAATTCTCTTGCAATTCCACCAATTTTTCCTGTTCGCCTGCAGCCTTTACCAGCAAATTCTGAGCCACTTCCAAACGCTGGCGAGCGGCTGCCGCTTCCACATTCAAATGTTGGCTCATTCCCTGCATTGCCTTGGCTGCTTTAGTTAAATCCAGCATGGGTTTTAAGTCTCAATATTAGAAAGCTTTCAAGCTGAGAAATTATCAAAACACTTTTCAATTTTTGGGTTCCGAAGCTTGGTTTTTTGTCATCCACGCGGTTTGAGCAACTAAAATACTTCGTACCAGCCCGCATAAATAGTAAAAAAACCCGATTTTTGATGTCAAGAGTACCTGCAATAGTCTATAAAAAAAACATTTTTTTTTGTTTATCGCCTTGCTTTTATGAGGGATTTCTGTTATATTTATTTTATAATGGGATGGTGGCAAAAATAATATTTTTGCCACCATCCCATTATACTAAAATACCATGTCTACGCCGCAAAAGTCAACAAAAAAGATGTAAAATTTTGTGATTTTTTTTGACTCTGAAAAGCGAAAAAAAAATCACTACTGTAAACAAATCTAACATCAACAATCGATCGGCAGCCAATCTGCAAAATCTCCGGCAAACTGGGACAGAGAAAGCAATTGAACTGGTGGATTTTGAGCCACAGATTCCCGTTCTGGTAAAGTATTGTAACCCCAATCCGCCAAAAATAACCTCACCTGAGATAAATCCGGCTGCTGCTTCACCGACAGCAAAGTCTTTAACCTGTCTTCCACAAACCAAATAGTCGAATCTTTGCCAGACGCGGCCAAAAATTCCCGCAAAATTTGGTGTTTAGGCTTGTTGTATTCCTTACCAAAAATCAACTCTGACGGCATTTGTACCCCTGCTAGCTGCAAAAGTTCCCGCACAAAACGGCCTTCCTTCGTAGTGACGATCGCCACTTTCACCGAACTCTCCTGCAACGAGTGCAACCGATCCGCAACCCCTGGATAAAAGCGGTGCAAAGACAGCCACCCTGCTAAATCCTCAGCAATCCAATTATCGCGCAATCCGTCTAACATAGCACCGACAGACTGCGCTTTTAAATTATTTTCGGTCAATAAATGCGGTACTATATTGGGCCACTCTAGCAAAATTTGCTCTGGGGAAATTCCTGTCAGCAGTGCGCGGATTAGCAGCGGCATTTCCCAACCGGTTTCGATGGCGGGCCGCACTCGGTAAAAACTCAAAGCTAAATCTGGATCTGGCACTGTTTCGACTGGTTTCCAGATTTGACAGTAGGTACGCCAAGCGGTTTGGAAATATTCGATTAGTCCGTCACAAATCACACCGTCAAAATCAAGAGCTAGAATTGTCGGAAAGTTATTAGCCATCAATCGATTTTAGATTTTAGATTTTAGATTTTGGATTGAAGAATTGAAGAATTTGAGAATTGAAGAAAGCGATCTCACTGATGAATCCGGGGACTTGTTATCGGATACTATTTTTTGGTGGTGCCAGGATAAAGACGGGGGCTTGTACCCTGGCTGCTTTCGGTCACTGGATTGAATCCTTGAAGAATTGACTATGCAAACACTCAGCAGTGATTGGTCAAGAGTCGTTATTCAAAAGACTGAACTAGCGGCTGAGTGGCAATCGATTCTAGTCCTTGGGACTGCAACAATTGCGTCCACTCGGCCGTCAGCCGCGAATCATCGGGTGCGCGGCGCCGCATTTCGGCTAGAGTCGCAAGAGTTTCGTACCAAATCCCATTTTTAGCATAAGCAATCACCTTAGCCATAGGATCGGGATTTGCCAAATCGTTCTTGAGATTTGCCTGGGGTTCAATTCGCTGCATCCATCCTTTAACAATATAATCTCCCGAACGCTCCAGAGGATCGCAGGCTAGTGCAAACGACCACACATATCGTTTACCAACCTCAATATTTTTTGTCTTGTCTTTCTCAGAAAGGCTAACTCCAACAATTCCGGCTTTGTCATTTTTTAAAGTAGTTTCGTAGACTACTTCGGATTCATCTGCGTTTAGCAAAATAAACTCTACTTGAGCCGCCGGTTGAGAAACATATACAAAAAATGTGGGCGACTCTGTTAGCGTTAAGCCAATATTGCTTTCAGGTATTAAGGGAGTAATGAATAAACCATCCCGTAACTTACAGCCTCGATGCGTCCCCCCTTGCCTGTTGTCGGGGGCTGTTACATCGGGAGGTGTGAAATTAACATTCTGACTCAGCAGCATGGGTGCAGGCACAGCCTGCATCGGTGTCAGCAAACTGGGGAGAGTAACGGCGATCGCCAATACAGTCATCGCCAGTGCAGTAAAATGTATAAAACGTTTCATTTTTTCACCAACTTGTAGAAATATTTATAGAGCGTATCTCTAAATGTTAACCCGGAGTTTTAGCCCCGGGCGCGATCGAGTAAATGGGTCGATTTTCACATCGCCATCGACAGACCGACAAAATTTCCCGAAATAGCGAGATTTAAAGAGGCGCAACCAGTGGTTGAGCTGCAACAGATTCCAGTCCTTGGGACTGCAATAATTGCGTCCACTTAGCTGTCAGCTTCACATCCCCCGGTGTCTGACGCCGCATTTGGGCTAAAGTAGCGAGAGTTTCGTACCAAATCCCATTTTGAGCATAAACGTTGAGCCTAGTCATGGGGTCGGGATTTGCCAAATCGCTCTTGAGAGTTGCCTGCGGTTCAATTCGCTGTACGAACCCTTTAACAACTAAATCCGCAGACCGGTCATCGGGGTCGCAAACCATCGAAAATGACCATACGTATCGCTTGCCAACTTCAAGGGATTTGTTGTTGTCCACGGTAGCCGGAATACTAACTCCAACAATCCCGGATTTGTCTAGTTTAAAGGTTTTTTCGTAGACCACTTTGTCCTCCTTTTCGTTGAGCAAAGTAAACTCTATTTCGGGCGAGGTGTTAGGAATATAGACAAAAATTGTGGGAGAATCTGTTAGGGTTAAACCGATATTAGTTGGAGGCACTAAAGGAGTAATAGATAAACCCGCTGGACAAAGCTTGTTGCCACGATGTGTCCCTCCTTGTCTGCCGGCCGGGGCTGTTACGTCGGGAGGCTTGAAATTAACATTTTGACTCAGTAGAAGCGGCTGAGATTGTGCGCGCATCGGTGTAAGTGAACTGGGTACGGTAGCTGCGATCGCAGATACGGCGACCGCAAGTGTAGCCCGATGTAGAAAACGTTTCATTTTGTTGTACCTTTCACTATAATTCCAAACACAGGCATTGGCTGATGGCGACAAATATTTTTGAGCTGCTAGTCGAGGGCGCAGATACACAATTTATACCTTGACATATCATCAATAACATTTATTAATTCGAGCGGCAAGGGGATTCTCTGTCGGAAAAATCAGGTTGCTTAGGCCGCAAGTATCATTGGATACAGTTGCTCGCTATGTACTGTAAATTTTTGTAACAAAGTGGTCGCAGTTTCCGAGTGTTCTAAGATGGAGGAAGCCTCCAGCAGGCGGAAAATGTGAAACAACTGCTGTTCCAGAAACGAGTCAAACTTTTATGCTGGGATAATGAGTAAAATATCTAACAACATTCGATCGGCAGTGGCTCAATTGAGTCAAATGTATAAACCATCACTAGCATTGGCTAAGTCTGTATTAATTGCCAGCGCGGCAGTAACATTATCCTTGATGGGGGCCAGACAGCTAGGAATACTCGAACCAGTAGAATTAAGCGCTTACGACCAAATGGTGAGGTGGCGTCCCGATGAACAGCCAGACTCGCGTTTGCTAGTTGTGGGGATTACCGAAGCAGACATTCAGAAACTGAAAGAGTGGCCAATATCCGATCGCAAAATAGCTGAAATCTTACAAAAACTCGACAAAATGCAGCCGGCAGTCATCGGTTTAGATGTACTGCGAGACGTACCTTTAGGAGACGGGCGCGAGGAATTAACCAAAATTTTACAAAAAAGCGATCGCATTATCGGGGTATGTTTAGTCACCGACGGGAACCCCGACAATCCAGGTTCTCCGCCTGCGCCGGGGCTGCCAGAAAACCGGGTGGGATTTGCAGATTTCGGAGTCGATCCGGGTGGCATACTCCGCAGGGCTTTATTATTTATGAAACCACCGACAATTGAGGGCAACTCTTCTGCCCAAAAACATCTTTGCAATGACGATTCTCAAGTTTTATATTCCTTCAACCTCCAGCTAGCACTCCGCTACCTGCAAGGGCAAAAAATCTCTCCCCAACTTGCACCAGATCAATCTTTATGGCTGGGAAAAACCCAATTAAAACAACTAGCAAGCAATGACGGAGGATACAAAAATGCCGATGTCAGGGGATATCAAATATTAATTAACTATCGTTCCAAGCAGCAAGTCGCACACCAAGTCAGAATCACCGATGTTTTAGAAGGGAAAGTTGACCCGAATTTAGTTAAAGATAAAATAGTGCTCATCGGTTACACCACAGAAACCGTTAAAGATTTCTTTTATACTCCTTACAGTGGGCGACAGCAAAGCAACCAATTCATGCCTGGTATTGTGGCACACGCACAAGTAGTCAGCCAAATTTTGAGTGCCGTTTTAGACAACAGACCGATGTTGTGGTTTTGGCCGGAATGGGCAGAAATCCTGTGGATTTCGGCATGGTCAATTGTCGGAGGAACGTTGGCATCGCGGATGGCTCACCCAGCGAAGTTGACGGTGACATTCGGAGCAGTGCTGTCCGGGTGCTGCGCGATTAGTTTTGGGATTTTTCTGTTGGGAGGGTGGGTGCCTGTGGCAGCGCCAGCCTTGGCATTAATCTTAACTGGCGGTAGCATTGTATCAGCAGAAAGATTTAATAAAGCCGGATACGGGAAAGCAATTAGCGATCGAGTAAAACAAGTCTTCAAAATCGAAATAGACCAAGCCAAAAAAGAACAGCAAGTCGCAGAAATCACAGAATCTGATTTCTTTAAAGAATTGCAGCAAAAGAAAGATAAACTGAGGATTAGCAAACAAGAAACCTCTGAAAAAGCACCTTCCGAACCCCAAGAAATAATTGCCATTACCCCAGAGCTTCCCAAGGTCGAAAGTCAGACAGACGAATACCTAGCTCAGTTGCAGGAAAAATCCAAACACCAGAAGCAGCGCGCCACCGTGACTGAATCGGAAAGCGGTTCTCCAACGGGTGTCCCGAACGATACCCGTTGTGGTGCTAGTTCAGCCGAAACTAAACATGATGACGAGTTCAGCGATTTGCAAACCAAAGCCAAACAGATGCGGCAGCGCAGGGGCGCCCAAAAGATGATAAAAGATGAAAAAATTGATAGTTTAACAGATAAGGAGGATTTGGGGGGCAAGGAAGAATGACAGAGAACTAGAATGCATCGAAAATTGCATCATAATGAGTTCTCCCCGTTTCTTACCCTCATACGCAGATCATGTCCAAAATCATCTCTGTCCACTCTTACCGGGGCGGAACTGGCAAATCGAACACGACAGCAAACCTGGCATCTATTATCGCTCGCGGCGGAAATCGGGTCGCCATTGTGGACACAGACATTCAATCACCAGGGATTCACGTGCTGTTCGGTTTCAGCGAGAGCAACATGGATCGCTGCCTGAACGATTACCTGTGGGGCCGGTGTCCGATCGCGGATACGGCCTACAATGTGAGTTCGCTACTGCCAAAATTAGCCAGTAACGGCAGCCTCTACCTGATTCCTTCGAGCATTAAAGCAGGGGAGATAGCGCGAGTTTTGCGGGAAGGCTACGATGTGGGACTGCTTACCGACGGCTTTCAAGAACTGATCGAGGTTTTGAACTTAGACTACCTATTTATAGACACGCACCCGGGGCTCAACGAAGAAACCCTCCTCAGCATCACCATTTCCGACATCCTGCTGCTGATTCTGCGTCCGGATCAGCAAGATTTTCAGGGAACGGCTGTCACGGTAGATGTGGCCCGAAAATTAGAAGTTCCCAAGATTTTGATGACGATTAACAAAGCCCCAGAATCGCTGGATTTCGACGATTTGAAGCAGCAAGTAGAGAATATTTACAAAATCCCAGTGGCAGGGGTACTGCCCCACAGCGACAAGATGATGCTGCTCGCCAGCAAGGGGGTGTTTGCGCTGCACTTCCCTAACGACCCTCTAACTAAGGTTGTGGAAGGGATTGCGAAACAGATTGTGGGATAATTGGTGCAGCGAATGCCGATCGCCCGCCCAGGAGTTTCGCTTTCGCTCTCAATTCTTGCGGAGCCATGTGCTCCTGCGTATCCCGAATATTTGCTTAAAGAGTCACGAGAATGGCGACAAAATGAGATACAAATAGATTATGAGAATTTGTTAAAAAACTTTAGGAGGAGAACTCATGGATTTTGACTTCCGCATACTAATAGTATTGATGCCCGTATTGTTGGCGGGCGGCTGGGCTGCTTACAACGTCGGCGCTATAGCTCTCAAACAAGTGCAGAAATTGTTGAACAAGCAAGCGTGAACTAAGCATTTTCACCCGTAATTTCGCAGCCGGCTGTTTTTTGAGATACAAAACAGCCGGCTGATTTGTGCATTGGCTCTGCTTAAGTGATGGCTGATTGTTGGCGGGCAATTTACGACTGCAGAGAGATGGGGCGAAAACAAAAGAAAAGTATATTTAAAGATTAAGCAGAAACCGGGTACGCTCAAGCAAAATACTTTGTTGCAGCAAACGAGCCTGGGTAAAAAAACCTAGCTGTGAAAGCAGGGTGATCGCATAACTTCAGATTGTGATGTTTTCCTTTCTACTCAGGACTTGTGAGTAGAGTGTTATAAAAATATTTGGTAAGCACGTTATCGCAGAAAATATGAGACAATCACAAAAGAATTTGCCCTGAGAATCTCCCTCAAAACTACGAAGTTTAATTAGTAGGGAAGAGAGGTCAAATTGTCAATGTTAAATTCCTATATCTTTAGATAGATTATGCTTTTTCCCCGATCGAGTGGCCTTTTACTCCACCCCACGTCCTTTCCCAGTCGATTTGGCATTGGAGACATGGGAATAGAAGCATATCGCTTTATTGACTTTTTAGTAGAGAGCGACCAGCAATACTGGCAGGTATTGCCGCTGGGGCCGACAGGATACGGCAATTCTCCTTATTCGTGCTATTCAGCAATGGCGGGAAATCCGCTGCTGATCAACCCAGAACTGCTGCGGGACCAGCAATTGCTCGGAGATGAAGACTTCGCTAATTTGCCAGAATTTCCGCTGGATTATGTAGACTTTGATCGAGCGATCGCGCTGAAAGTACCTTTGCTCAAAAAAGCTTGCGAAAACTTCAAAGCCAAAGCATCTCCGATCCAGCAAAAAGAATTCTCAGGTTTTTGCCAAAGCAAAGAGAATTGGCTGGAAGATTACGCCTTATTTATGGCACTAAAAGATCACTTTGGCGGTGTTAGCTGGAACAATTGGGAACCAGAAATTGCCCGTCGACAACCAGAGTCAGTAGAGAAGTGGCGTCAGCAGCTAAATGCTGAGATTTATTACTACCAATACGTTCAGTTTGAGTTTTTTCGCCAGTGGACGGAGTTGAAACGCTATGCTAATATGCGGGACATTAAAATTATTGGCGATATTCCGATTTATGTAGCTCACGATAGCGCCGATGTATGGTCTCATCCAGAAATATTTTGCTTGGATGAAGCCAGCGGAGAACCAGCTTTAATGGCAGGAGTTCCCCCAGATTACTTCAGCAATACAGGTCAATTGTGGGGCAACCCCGTATACAATTGGGAGAAGTTGCAAGCAACTAATTTCGACTGGTGGGTGCAGCGTTTTGAAGCGATTTTCTCTTATGTAGACGTGACTCGGATCGACCACTTTCGAGGATTTGAGGCTTACTGGGCGGTGAAGCGCGGACAAGAAACTGCGATCGAGGGAGAGTGGATTAAAGCGCCGGGAACAGCTTTGTTGGATCTAATTAACGAGAAGTTTGGCAACTTGCCGATTATCGCTGAAGATTTAGGGGTAATTACTCCAGAAGTGGAAGCTTTGCGCGATCGATACGAGTTTCCAGGAATGAAGATTTTGCAGTTTGCTTTTGGCGCGGGCCCTGGCGATCCTTTTTTGCCTTTCAACTACGATCGCAACTGCGTAGTTTACACGGGCACCCACGACAACGACACGACTGTCGGCTGGTTCAATCAACTGCAACACTACGAAAGAGATGAGGTTTTGCGTTATTTGGGCTGCATCGATCCCCAAGGCATTCACTGGTCTTTAATCCGCATGGGCTGGATTTCTATTGCTAATTTGGCAATTGTGCCGTTTCAAGATTTGTTGGGTTTAGATACTGACGCGCGGATGAATTTTCCGGGGAAACCAGAGGGAAATTGGGGCTGGCGGTATCGACCCGAAGCTTTGAATTGGGATGTGAGGGATCGGCTAAAAACTATGACTTACATCTGCGGGCGCGCTCCTAATAAACATTGATCGTCGGTAAGGGGTAGTGGGCAGTGGGTAATTGGTAATTGTTAATGGGTAATATCAAATCTGTTAGCATCGGAATTCTTCCTATCTCTCTACTCTTTATCTGCGTGAATCAGCGTCAATCCCTTGTCATCTGCGGTGAAGAAATTCTCTTTTTTAAACCGCAGAGACAGGCAGATAAACACAGATTAACGCAGATGAATTAGATCAATTCCGGTTGCACCATCCGTGGTTGACTGTTGACTGGATTTGACTATTCCGATGCAACCGGGTTTGATAGAATTGGTAATTGGTAATTGGTAATTAGTGCATCAAGACGGACATTCTAATTAAACTCTGTGGACTGCCCGCTATTACCTATTACCCATTAACAATTAACAATTAACACTCAACCTTCATTCTTGGGCGGTGCTGAAGGCTTGAGTTCGTTTGCTTTAAAAACAACTTCTTTGGCGACTCCAGGATCTCCGAGTGGTTCGGCCTGTCCGTTATTAAGAGCAACCATTACCCCGCCGGCGTTACCTGCTACCACTACTAATTGCTTTTGAGCCTCCCAGGTGCGAACAGTCCCGGTCGGCAAAGTTCCCTCAAACTCTGTTTTACCATCGACTTCAACCTGCATCCACGATTCTGCTTTAAAAGTGACGCTAACCATTACTGGTTTATTGCCAGATTTATTTAAATTTTGACCGGTTCTTACTGCTTCGACAGCCTCGTAACTATCCGGTTTCTGATTTTGTGAGGGTCTTGATGCCTCAGCAGCTAAACGAGCTTTTTCTTGCTGCCCAAGTGCTAGTTCTTCGGTTCCGGCACCGTTTTTTGCGGTAACAGAACCGCTCATCAACTGAGATAAGACATTGACCGAACAGATAATTAGAAATGTGTAAAAGAGGTAGAGGTGCATCGGCCGCAACTGAGGCCCATCTTGCCAGGATAGCTTGGTTCTCGATCGGGGTGGCGGTTCGATCGGGAAAAAGTCGGCAAACTGAGTTCCGTCCAAACCCATTGCTTCAGCGTAGCGCTTGATCAAACCCTGAGTGTAGACGGGTTCGGGAAGTTGGTCTAGTTGACCATCCTCGATGGCTTGCAGTAGATTCCGCCGAATCATTGTTACCACGGCTACTTTGTCCAAACAAATCGACTGCTGTTCGCGGTACTGGCGGAGTTGAGTTCCTATTTCCGCTAGCTTCTTCTGAGCTGTTTCTGGCTCTTGGGAGTGCAGTTTCTGCTTAGTGGTTTTGAAGAATAAAAACAATAAATTCTTTGTCATATGCTGTGCTCCTGGGAATTTACTGGCACGCTTATTGATGTTAGGTTGACTAGATTCCATAAATAAATAATTTCCGCATCTTCTAGGGGTCGGCAGCAGCCGGGTGGCAATATTGGCGAACCGGGCCGCTGCAATTGAATCGGGCCGATGGCTGTGCGGTGCAGGCGCACCACGGGATATCCCAACTGTTCGGCCGTTCGCCGAATCTGTCGGTTTCTGCCTTCTGATAGAATGACTTCTAACAGAGTTTGGTCTCGCGCGCGATCGAGAACTTTAACTTTCGCGGGCAAAGTTTTTCTGCCGGACAAGATGATGCCCTGACGCCACGTTTGTAGTATGGGTTCCGGGGGATCGCCGCTCACCCAAACCTGATAAGTTTTGGCGATCGAGTGACGCGGATGGGTCAAACAAAATGTCAGCTTACCATCATTGGTGAGCAAGAGGGCGCCGGTGGAATCCGCATCTAAGCGTCCTACGGGGTGGATGCCTTGACCCGAGCGCAGTTGGGGTGGCAGCAAGTCGAGAACTTTCGATCGGGCCCTTGGATCGCTGCAAGTAGAAACTACGCCTGCCGGTTTGTTGAGCAACAGATAGACCTTTGCGGGTCGATCCGTTGGTTTCACCGGGACTCCATCGACTTGGATGAGATCGCGATCGGGATTCGCTTTTTCTCCTAAGCGAACAATATTGCCATTAACTCGGACTCGTCCAGCTACAATCATCTGTTCTGCAAGACGGCGAGAGGCAATGCCCCACTGGGCGAGGATTTTTTGCAGCCTTTCATCAGACATGACGGGAGTGTGGAAATCCCCAACGAGCGAACGGTGGGGAGGAAACACGACACGGTTAATTGATTAACCGTACTAGCAATGCTCAATTCCTGGTTGGGAATAAATTATAATGCTGACCAATTATTACAGGACGCCCGGCAAGAGTGCAGATTGTCCTTGTGCCCGGTGCAGATTGTCCTGATGGCATTACCCTGAATGCTGTGCAAAAACTACGACGAAAAGACTCGCTGCAGGCACAGGTTTGCACCGTTGGTTTGCGGCTGGTTTGAAAGGTGTGGGTCTGACCCGACCATAAACCAACACTACCATAAATCCCGTACTCCTGGTTAAATTTATACGCTCGATCGCGAATTTTTCATCGGGATCGCACAACTCGTGAACTACCCCAATATCCCAAGGGGACAAAGGTGAGAATTTTTCTGCTTCTGGCCTTGCTGATGCCAGATTGATGCTTGATTTTGGAGTTAATCGGACTTGTGTTCATCAACCCGGTTTCTCACGAAAATCAGAGGTTGATAGCCGTATATTTGTGCAGAAACCGGATTTTTGAGGCTGGATGTGCAAGTTCTAGTTAAATTTATGTGCTTGAATATTAAGGTTTATATTCTGAAATTGTTTATGACTGTCGATCGAAACTCTCTTCAATTTGACAATAGAGATGGCGCTGCTGGCTCTGGTGGGACTGTTAATCTCGGCGAGGAACCCGGGAGACCTTCGGCGAGTCCAGGCAGCCGGATCGCGAGCGCAGTGCTGTCTCCGGCTGTGCAGTTGTGGCTGCGATCGCAAGTTCAGCAGGTGGATGAGTTGAAGGTGAAAATTGAGGGGAGCGATCGACAAATCTTCAGCGGTGCGATCCCCAAAGTCACGGCGGCAGCTCGCGGTGCTGTGTATAAAGGACTACACCTAACTGAAGTTGCGATAGAGGGCTGCGGCATTCGCATCAACCTCGGTCAAGCTCTCAAAGGCAAACCCCTGCGCCTCCTGGAATCCGTTCCCGTGGCAGGCGTTTTGAGGCTTAGCCAAGCGGATTTGAATGCGTCGCTGAAAGCGCCTTTGCTGGCTGATGCTTTAAGCGAATTTTTGCTGCCAATGCTGCCACTGACAGATAGGGAACAGTCGCTGAAGTTGCAAAATTCGCAGATTGCAATTGAGGCGGGTTTGTTGACGCTTTCGGCTGCAATTTTGCGCGCTGGCGGTAGGCAAATGCCTTTGGTATTGCGGACGGGTTTGCGGATAGCCAGCGGTCGCGAATTGATGTTTGAATCACCAGAAATCAAAATGGATGGAGAATTAAAGAGCAGTGATTTCAATGGTTTTAAAATTGATTTTGGGCCGGAAGTTGAGATTGAAGAATTGATTTTGAGTCAGGGGGAGATTGTGTGTCGGGGAGGAATTAGAGTTTTGCCTTAGTTAGTTGACTGTTGACAGTTGACAGTTGACTGTTGGCTTTAACCAGGTTCTTCGGTATAGCCTGGGAATACATACCCCATGCCCAATTCCCCATGCCCAATTCCCCATGCCCAATTCCCAATTCCCAATTCCCAATTACCGATTAATTAAAAAAGAGTCGATCGCGGGCAAAAATAAAGTCACAAAATAGTAGACTAAGGGCGCGGTAAAAACATAACTGTCGGTGCGATCGAGAATGCCACCGTGACCGGGGATCAACTGTCCCGAATCCTTAACGCCGGCGTCTCGCTTCATCATCGACTCAGTTAAATCTCCCAACAGGCTAGCAACCCCAATCAACAGACCAAAAGCAGCCCCAGTATACGGCCACCCCGGCCAGTGTAAATACCAAGACCCAGCGGCTGCCACGGCGATGCTGCCGCAAACTCCAAATACGGCACCTTCAACGGTTTTTTTGGGGCTGATGTGGGATAGGCTAGTGCGCCCGAAGAATTTGCCGACAAAATAAGCCCCAATGTCAGCGGCCCAGATGCAGAAGAAAGCCAGCAGCAGCGAAGTCAATCCTAAAGATATGTGGCTGGAATTTGTCCAAGACGGGGACGGGTAAATGTTAACCGACAAATTGCTTGCTACTGCTTGCGAAAGTTGGGTTGTAGCAAGATTCCCTGGGTCGAGGCCGACTCGCAGCCGCACCCAATAGCTGGGCAAATAACCGCCGTAGAACAATCCTAAAACTGAGGAGGCAATATCGGCGATCGTCGATAATTTAGGCTGGAATAACAGGTAGAAACAAATTAAGGTTCCCGCTAAGGGGAACATGGCATCTACGAGTTCCGGCGCTAGGGCGGCAGTAATTAATAGCCCTTGACTGACGGCTAAAGTAGTTTTGGCAGCGGGTGCAATGCCTTTAGCCCTGGCTAATTGAAAATATTCCAATTGACCTAGGTAGACGATGATCCCGAAGCCGACGGTGAAGTACCATCCGCCCATAATAATCATTCCCAAAGCAAGGGCGATCGCAACTATTCCACTCAGGATACGAGACCAAGGCATAAAATGAATTTCTCTTGCAGACGGCGGTGGATCATTCGATTTTAGATTTTAGATTTTAGATTTTAGATTCTACATTTACTCCACAGATGAATCTGGGAGATTGAACCTTGGTCTAAAATTTTGGGTGGTTCACGACGATTGTCGGCGGCTTGTACCCGTTTTTGGGCGGTGTCATTCGACGCAAGGATGTAAGGATTGTTAGGGTACGGTTTCCTCCCTTGCACAGCCAAGCCGAATACTCAACTGGCGATGATCCAAAATCTCAACTCAGGGGGTCAATCCAGCTATGGTCGCCCTTATTCTAAGTATGAAGGTTAAGTGAACTTAAAAAAGATTAAGAATTACATTTAGGAATGGGCATAGGGCATAGGGCATGGGGCATTGGGTATGTATTCCCAGGATCTGCCGAGGAACCAGGTTAAAGTTAACTGTTAACTGTCAACTGTCAACTGTCAACTGTCAACTGTCAACTAACTTCTAATCCAGCTTTTCGCCGCTGAGAATAAATATGGGATTGACGGCGGCAAAGGTTTGGCTGAGGCCGCGAGTCTCCAAGCGGTTGACGGCGGACTGGACTACTTCGATGTTGCGGACTTGCAACTCGGCGAACCCTTCGGAAAGGGCGTAAAGATTTTCTAAATTCGAGGCTGTGGCGACAACTCTACCGTGGGGTTGCAAGTACCGCCAGACTTCTTGGAGAATGGCTTTAATGGGGCGACCTCCTTCGATGCAGACTCGGTGGGGGGGTTGGGGCAGGTTTTCCAGGCATTCCGGGGCACTGCCTTCTATGACTTCTACGTTGTTGAGCTCGAATCGATCGCAATTTCTGCGAATCAAGCTTGCTACTTCTTCGTCCCTTTCGACGGCAATAATCCGACCTTTGGGACACAGCAAACCTGTTTCTACGGCGATCGTACCAGTACCTGCACCGATGTCCCACACGACTGAATCTGCTTGCAGCCGCAGGTGGGAGATTAACAGCAGTCGGACTTCTCGCTTACTCATGGGAATTCCCGGTAAACGTTCAAATAAGTCATCCGGGATGCCTGGAGTGACGTAGGGCCAAAGCATAGTTATATTTTTGATTTTTGATTTTTGATTGAAGCAAGACGGCAGTTGGAACTCGTGGAAGAAGTAGAAATTCTCCCAATTTCCCCCAAGCCTTAATATTTACTGTCGCACAACCTTGAGAGTTTGGAGGTTTCTATCGCTACAACCTGTGATTTTTCCGCCGGCGGCAAGGATTTGTTGCAGGTAGTCAACGGCTGCTGGGGTAATGATTTCACCGGGCATCAGGACTGGTATTCCTGGGGGGTAGGGACAGATGAGTTCGGCGCACAGGCGATCGACTGCTTTGTCTGCGGGTACTGTTTCCGCTGGGAAAAAGAAGGCCTCGCGGGGGGATAGGAGAGGGGGAGAGGGGGAGAGTGGAAGAGTGGGAGATTGGGCAAATCTTCCTTCTTCTCTCTTCCTTCTTCTCTCTTTCTTCTTCTCTCTTCCTTCTTCCTTCTTCCTTCTATCCTTTACATCCGTTACATCCGTTACAGAATCCGTTGCCGAACTTCCTTCTTCCTTCCTCCTTCTTCCTTCTAAAATCGTCAAAGCTTTAACTAAATTGTCGATATCTGTTTCTGTATTTCCCAAGCTGATAATAAATGTTAAATGTCGGGGCATGGGAAGTTCTGCGGTGACGGCGAGTTGAGAGTGCAGAATTTCATCGGCGGCAAATCCTGTGATTCCTAAATCTGATACTTTTACTGTTAGCCTGGTTCGGTCTAATGCTGCAAAACCCGGTGTATTTAACAGTTCTAAAACTGATAAGCCGGGAATTTGACTGATGCGCGATCGCGCTTTTTCTGCTAGCTGTAAAGTTTGCGCCATTAACTCTTTGCCGTGCAGTGCGATTTGTTGGCGGGCTGCGTCTAGAGATGCTAATAGTATGTAACTCGGACTGGTAGATTGTACTAACTGCAATGCTCTATTTAATTTTTGGATATCTATGCGATCGCCCTTGACGTGCAGCATCGATGCTTGTGTCATTGCACCGAGGGTTTTGTGGATTGATTGTACTGTTAAATCGGCGCCGGCTGATAGTGCCGGTTCTGGCAAATTGGGATGAAAGTTAAAGTGTGCGCCGTGGGCTTCGTCTACTAATAACGGTATGTTGTATTGATGGGTAATTTGGGCGATCGCCCGCAAATCCCCGCAGACGCCGTGATAGGTTGGGTAAACTATCATTACTGCTTTCGTGTCTGGATGTTGTTCTAATGCTGCGGCTGTGGCTTCTGGGGTGATGCTGTTGGCAATATCCCAATCCGGGTTGTACTCTGGATTGACAAAAATTGGAATTGCACCGGATAAAATTAAACCTGAAATCGCCGAGGAGTGGATATTTCGAGGCAAGATAATTTTATCGCCGGGGCCGCAAGTTGCTAAGATGGCGGCGATAATTCCGCAAGTCGAACCGTTAGCCAAAAACCGAGTTGAGTGGGCTCCAAAAGCTGCGGCGGCTAAGTCTTGAGCTTCGGCAATTGCACCTTCTGGGTTAAAGAGATTATCTAATTCCGGCAATTCCGGCAAATCCGATCGAAATACTGTCGCACCGAATAAGTCAATTAGGGGTTGAGAGATTCCTTGTCCGCGTTTATGTCCGGGGGCATAAAATGGGGCGTGTGGCTGATTTGTGCGATCGCGCAAGGCATCTAATAGAGGCGTTTGTTGTTGAGAGTTTGCTGGTGACACGCTTAATCTTGATTTGAATATTTGGAATTATAGCAACCGCTGAGGTTTCACTGGACGTTATTAATTGCTGAAACCATTGCTGGAAATTCCGCGATCGCATCGACTGCTTCCTGTTTCGTTGCAATCGCCCACAAGCAACACCGTCTCAATTTCAAACTTCTCTAAAATGACTTAACATCGACTGCTTAAGTATGATACTCCAACATTTGAAAATCCTGGCTACTGCTTTACTTATGGTTTGTCTAGGGGCTGTGGTTTCAGTTACAGCACAAAATCATACCACAGTCTGCGGCTTTTTTTTCAGCCAAGACCTGCTTTCGAGTCAATACAATCTGTTCGATAATATCGGCCTTTACTCCGCCCGATCGCCCCATCGCGTCTTGGAGGGCGATCGGCCTTTGTTTATACGACTCTTGGGTTAGAGGATGTTTTAAAAGAGTCGTTTGACCTCATAGTTGGCACAAAGAAGCATCTAAGTATGGGCCCAAACCTTGATTGATCGTCTCAGCTAAGCCCAATCAGAAGGGCTAAATTATACCTTCCTGGACTTTTAAAACATCCTCTAAGGGAGATAGAGAGTGCGATCGCTATTTCTATTGGTTGTGGTTGGGAAGGGCGATCGCACTCCTGCTCGTCTCATTGGCTGGAATAATGAATGTCCCTCTTAGAAAGCTTAATATTACTCTAAGGGCGAGAATTTTCGATCCCATCACACACATGACGATCGCTGTCTGTTTCATTAAAGGTTGCTAGATATTTGCGTACTCTAGTGCAACCTTTGGTTAATAAATTGTCAAATCCTCCCAAATGCCACAACTTAGCATTACCTTTTTCGTCAATAGTAGCTATGACACTACCGTCGGGGCTAATTTCGCCAAACTTTACTTGATTAGTATTGTCATCAGAGCTAGTTTCGTTAGAACTTAAATTAAAATCAACAGACTGATTGCTTTGCAAATCCCATAAGATCATAGTCTGTCCCGCTTTAATGGCGACTAAACTGCCATCATTGTTAAAGCTAATATTGTCAATATCTCTAACTCTCAATCTTCCCAGACGTAAAATTGCCAACTGTTTACGAGAAAAGAAATCCCAAATGGCAACACTACCGTAGGTGGACATAACATCAGCCATAGCTACTAACAGTTTTTCTCCCTTGGTATCGGATTTCCAAATTGCGCTTTGAATGAAGCCTTCATCCCAATTAAATTTTTTCTCTTGTTTGCGTTTAAAATCCAACACGCGCAAAGAATTTGGCGCGTCCGAAGTTCCCTCAAAAATTGCTAATTTTGTCCCATCAGGATTAAAACTTACGCTGTTTACTGATTCATCATGTTCTAGAAGCTTTTGTTCTTGGTTTGATGACAAATCCAATAAACGAATGTCTTTAGGTTGAATGATTGCCACTTGCTTAGCGTCAGGAGCTAAAATCAATTTACTTTCTGGGCTATACTTCGGAGATAAATTTTTCAAATCTTGGCCTGATGATAAATCTCGTAGGTGAATTTTCCCCTCTTCTAAAGTTGCTAATCTCTTACCATCAGGGCTAAAACTTATTGCCTGAACTAAGTTTTGCATTTCTTGTGGTTGGCTCAATGATTCACTCTCTAGGTTCCATAGACGGATAGTATTGTCATTTCCAGCCGTGAGGAATTGCTTACCATCAGGGCTAAAACTGAAACTAGAGACTAAGCCTTGATGACCTTTTAATTCAGTTACTCGGTTGCCAAACCCATCTAACAAGCGAACAGTGCCGTCATAATCTGTGATAGCTAATTGTTCGCCATTGAGGCTATAACTCACTCTAAAAACCTGACCTAATTCTTCTTTGGGAGTGCGTTTTCCTACATTCCAAAACTGACTAATTTGTCCTACTGTTCGTTCCGACCCAAAGGTAATTACCAAGTTCTCACCATTGGGATTAATGATGACATCATCAACTGGAAACTGAGAAAACTCACCTGTGAACTTACTTGGGCCTGTGAATTTATTGTATCGATAGTTCCAGTTCCATAAAAAGAGATCCGTCCCATTGGTATCCCTGGTAGCTACCAGTAAAGTGCCATCCTTTTTAAAAGTAATCCCTTGAGCCTTTACTTGTGAGTCTGTTAATGGATATAGTTGATATGGTTGTGGATTGTTCCAAGTCCACAAGTACACGACATAATTACTAATGAAAGCCAGTGTTTTGCTACCTGGACTGAAACTGATGCTTGTTACAGCACCAGGAAGCCTTGATGATTGATAAAAATGTCCGTTTTCCCAGTCCCATAGATAGATTCCTCGAAAACTCTCACTGGTTAACGCTAGTTTTGTACCATCAGGGCTAAACTTGGCATCAATCACTGAGCCAAGAGTTGTTGGTATTTTGTTGCATTGCCTATTGTTTATGTCTCCGACACAGATAGTATCTTTGTTTTTTGTAGTAGCCCACAATAGCTTGCGATTCCGGCTGACAAGGGTATCCTGTACCACTTCATCGGGAGGGAGTTGCCAACGTTCTTGCTCTTTGTTGAGATAAACAGCCCTACGTAAGGTAGCAACGATTTGACTTTGTAGCTGTGAGTCAGGTGGCGCTACTCGCAACAGCCAGTGTTTACTGGATTGGCCAGCCTGTAAACTCTGAATCAAAGTGTCTAGGGTTAGATAATTTGAGCGTAAGCCAGTTTCTGAGGATTGCCTAGCAGTGTTTATTTGACCAATTACACCTATTCTTTGCTCTCTCAAAGCCCAAACAGTTAACCAGCTCAATCCCAGAATTACTCCAGTTGCAATTCCCCAACGCAAATTAACATTTCTGCGCCTCTGCCAAATACTTTGCTGCACAAACTCAGCTTCCACTTGGTTAAACCAGTAGTCGCGAGATTTAAGAGTCTTTCTTAAGACATCAAGATAAGGATTCCCATTCCAAAGAAACTGTGCCTTCTTTTCACGCGGATTTTCTTGAGTATTTTTCTGTCTGACTTTGCTCAACCAGTCTTCAGCAAAGCCGAATGTTTGGTCTAACAAATTTAAAAAAGGTTTAGTCTTATTTAAAAAAGTTGATGGTTGTTCCTGGCTTTTGTATTCCAAGGTAGTGCTTTGTAACCGCACTCTTGCCTCTTGCAGCAGTTGTTGGATATCTTTCTCTTGGATTTGTTTTAACCAGTCTTGCGTAAGATCGATCTTCTTGTCTAAACTCGTTAAAAAAGGTTCAGTTTTTGCTAACAAACTTGGGGGCTGTTCCTTCTCTTTCCAATCCAAAGCAGCAGGTGTCAGTCGCCGTTGCAAAAGCAAATTTTCCTGCTCCTCCTCTTGCCATTTCTGTAATTTATCCCACCCTTTAACTAAGAAATCATGGGCAGGCTCTACATAAGGTTCTCCCGTTTCCTGTCCACTAACAACAAGGCGAGCTTTATCAAGAGATTCTAGGACTACTTTGACTCGCTGATTTTCTTTCTCATCTAGTTGGGTTGGCTCTTGCTTGTTGGCGTAATTCAATTCTGATAATGGCACCCGTCGCCGTACTGGTTCCCCACCTTCGATCTCCACCATCCGCAGCATTACTCGACGCATCGTATCTCTGTGAGCATTATCCGGTAAACTATTATAGATTTCATTGCCTCTGCGACTCAAAGAACCCGCAATACCACCCTGTTTGTAAAATTCTTCATCTACAGTTAAGGCACGTTCTTGCTTACCATCTTTTACCCATGCTTGATGCAGCTTAATATAAAGTTCGCTGAGGGTAAATGATAACAACGGTAAAGCTCCCGGCATTTGACTCACTTCATCAATCAGCTGATTCACTAAGTTAGCTGGCTCGAAATATAATGCCATTTCAGCTGCTGGCTGCTCAATTGCCTGCCGTAACTCATCCAAATTCATAGCTCGCACTGGGAAACGCGCTTCTGTCCAATATTCTTTAAGCGCAGATTGAATAAACCGAGGCTCAAAGTCAGAACGCAAAGTTAACACAATATGAAGTTGCGGACACTTCTTTAGAGCGTTGACAAGCAAGGCTAAAAACTGCTTCTGAATATCCTCTTTTTCTTCAGATTGGTTGTTAGCAGGATTTACCTGGCGACTCATTGTGATTAACTCTTCAAATTGGTCAATTGCCAGTAAGAGTTTGCGATTTGGATTGGTTTGGCTCCAAGTAGATAAAAACAAGCTAAGATGTTCAGGATTTTCTTTTAAGTTATCAGCTAACTTATCTTGAGTTTCCACGAGCGGAAGAATTGCTTTTGCTAAGGCATCAAAGGGGGATTCACCCGGACGCATTGGTTCTAAAATCTCCCATTGATGTGCGTAGCTTATAGGCAGAAATTTGAGAGAAATATCAGGATTAACTTCCAAAATTGCCAAAGTAATTATGCAAGCATAAATGAGAGTAATATCGAATGAGTTGGTAGCTTTTCGTAAATCAGAAATCAACCCAGCTTTTACTAAGCTCGATTTACCGGAACCCGATATTCCTAAAACAACTGTCAGTTGTTGTTCTGGTTGAGATACTGGTCGAGACACTCGAACCGATAATTGGTTAACTAGCTGTTGTCTGCCAAAAAAGAAACGTGCGTGTTGCTCGTCAAAGGATTGCAAACCTCGGTAGGGATTGTTATTTTCATCCAGTGGGGGAGCAGGCTTTAATTTTTCTCGCACAAAACCTGGTAAAGTAAAAATAAACTCCCCTCTGTCATGCTTTTGTAAAGGCCAAAGTCCAGCAGTTTGTAATTCGCTATAGCCATCTTTACCGATCAAACTATCGCGCAGATACAGATAAAGTTCTGGGGCTGTAATCACCTTATCCCCAGTTAAATCTGCCTTCATGTCTTTCAACCCATTAATTAGGGCTTTAGCAAAAGGCGAATGCAGAGAATCTTTATCTATTCCTCGCTCATCAGTATAGTCTAGGGCTTCTTGATTATGAGCAGCAGAGGTGATGGCTTGCCAAGCTGGATACCGAATAAAACGATCGTAATGCTCTCTGTGAATAGTTTCTAAAGCGGAAATAACATTTCTACTACTCGACCAGCGAAAATTCCCAGCAAAGCAACAATCTAAAATCACTAATAAATGATGACAATCGAGTTTAGAAAGTGCTTCATTCAACTTCCGCATGGGTAGATAAGTCTCCCACTTTCCTAACTTGGCATCTTGAGGAATTAAAGCTCCTGCTGGCCCATCTTCACTATTACGTGCAATGCCATGTCCAGCGAAGTAGAATAGTAAGCGATCGCCTTCCGTCAATTTAACTTCATTGGGCAGTGTTTCAAACAATAGTTTATTGATTTCTGCCAATGTAGCTTCGCCATGCTCGGAAAATAGTCTGATTACTTCTTGATACTCATATTCTTGTTCTAAAATATCTGCGATCGCTCTAACATCATTGACGGCTGTTTTCAGTGGGTGAATTCCATTTTGATAATTGTCGATGCCTATAACGACTGCTATGTTGCGATCGAAATTTGTTTTATCTGGGCTCCAACTCATTGCCTTACCTCACCTTTATTTACAAAAAAGCGAAGGTGCATCTTATAATTGATTAAATAATTTACAATTTAGATGCACTTAAAAAACAGTTTTACGTCTAAGCTTTGAAAATTATCTTTGGCTGCTTACACCTCTTTTTACAACAAGCGTTACCTGGTCTGTTGTCCATTCTTCACTGGCATAAGCCGCAGAATTGACATTTTTTGTGGGAGGAGCATCTTCGCTAGCAAAGAAAGCAGCCAAAAATTTAGCTAATGGAGTAGTCGCTCTATCTGGATTTCTACTCTCAATGGGTTTATCTAATGCGGGTAGTTCCAGCCAATCAAAGCTAGTCCCATCAATTGTGGCAAAAACTTTCAGAATATCCGTACCTTCCTGGGAACCGTTGGGAAGGCTTGTATTAATCCGCCACTTGACTTCCTTGCCAGGATCTACAGTTTGAAAGGGTGCGCCAGTTGGGTAGCCTTTTATGATACTCCAATCCGGCTGAATTGCCAGCACCGTAATGTTGAGAAATAGGGAAGATTTGTTGCGAATAATCAAATAACTGTATCGATCCACATCAAGGGTTGGTACGTTGCCAGGATTGTTAAATGGTTTTAATTCTTCCTTATCTCCAGGTACGTAGTCATCTGGTAAGGCAAATAACTCTACCTCGATCTTTCCTTTAAGAGGAGACTCCGGATCGTGGTTATCCAAATCTATAGTGGCGTGATATTTAGACAAATGCACCAAACGTTTTAATACACTAACTGCGGCATTAGGATTGTCTACTTTCAGAGTAGGTCGCAAATTAGAAATTGGTATTCCAGTGCGATCCAAAATTTCATAGTCACCTGCTGAGTTGATAGAAACTTGGTAATCAGCAGCTTCATCTCCAGATACTAACTCCACCCAACCTTTGCCTTCTGGCATTGCAGACTCAACGGCTTGCAGTGCAACTTTTGCATCTATTCCTAAAGGTTGGTCTTTTTCTTCTGGCAATACCAAATGTACTTTACTGACAAGTTGGACATGAGGATACAGCAATAAAGCGGGAGCGCCATCTTCAATATCCTCTATCTTGCTTTCTCCTAGCATTTGGGTAATAGTAGCCCAAGAATTCACCGCACCGAGTCGTGTAATTTGAACCAAAGCTAATCGCTGATTGGTTTGTGTGAAATCTGCGGTTTGAGATGGATAGATGACAAACTCTGCACCTTGACGCAAACCATGAGCTTGACCAGCATTCAACTGAACCCGATTCTCTTCTAAATTTACTTGTATTACTGGTACAGTTAACTGGGTAGATACCAAGTTATTTCCAAAGAAAGTGCCATCGCTTTTTCCCTGCAACATCGGTGTTTGTTTTTCAAACTGACTGTGGACTTTAGCGAAAATGCGATCGTGAAGTGTTTTGGAAGTAACTCCTGTTCCAAATTTCTCTAAAGACCTCAAGAGCCAGTAAGTCAGCGCTCCATTACGCTCGCCATCAAAATCTGTCTCGTAAGCATACTCATTGTCTCGACAAGCAGCTAATAAAGTGTAGCCTTTGGGTTCAGGTAGCCAACCACTACTTGTAACGTTGCGAGTATTGTGGTTGTTTTGTGCCAAGCTTTTCCACGTTTGAGCCAATTCATCCGCAGATCCCACTAAACTCTCTATGGGTCGCGGCGTTGTGTCAACAGCGCCCCCTTCTGAACGACGAATATCACAGTCATCTCCAATCTTTCGCGCAGCCCCTCCAGAATGACAACTATCCAGAGCGACTGTAACGACTAACCCCTTATCCACCATATTTTGTAGAAGTTTTGCTAACTCCATGTCGCGGAGATAGCGAGCGTTTGAATCGCCGATATCTGTGGGAACTAGCGACTCATCAATTCCATCCTCTCCTTTCAGGTTGGGGTAAATCGTCGCCGCACGTCCCCCGTGACCAGAGTAGTGAATGTACACCTGGTCTTCAGCTTGAGCCTTCTCGGTAATTTCCTTAAATTTGGCTATCATATTTTCGTAGGTTGGCCACAGTTCTTTTGGTTCCGGTGGCTCAATTGAAGCGTCAGCATTATTAGAAGCTGTTAGCTTCACAATCTGGGTTTCGGGTACTTGGAGCCTATTTTTCAGAAAAGCTTCTACGTGGTTAATATCCCGTACACATCCCTTCAAGCTTTTGTAGTAACTACCGTCAGATAATTTATTGGGTAGGTAACAATCAATTCCTATAAGTAATGCGTGGAAATTAGAGCGAGTCGAATCGGTTGCGTTAGCCATATTTTTCTTCAGTTTTTATGGTTTTTAAAGTTCTCTAGTTTATTGAGGAGGCTTAAACAACAGTTTAAAACCTAAAAAACTGTCCAATCTTCCCCTAAAAACAAAGCTCTTTCAGCCTTCCGCCTCCGTGTCAATCCTTCTAATTCTTGACTGCCTGCTTTATTCCATCGCGGGAATTGATCGCCCGCTCCCTGAAAGTCTCCTTGGTTTAAAAGCTTTAAAAGAGTTGAATCAAAAAGATTTTCAGGCCCCAGATTAAAAGTAAAAGACACTAACGCCGAAAATTGATTTTCATTGATAGAAACTTGCACAGCCTCAGACACATACCCTTCAAATTCTGCTAAATCTTTTCTCAGCAATTCTTCCGCCTGTGCTTCCGTAATAGTCATTCCCTCATATACGCCTTGGGTATGTCCGTATCCAATTGTCCAAACGCCAACAGCATCAAGATAGGCTTCTACCTCCATTCCCTCAAAGGATTTAATCAAATTCACCCCGTCTTGATTGATTGTCATCCCTCCGCGAGCGGCTATTTCCATAACTTGAGGAGGAACTTTATCGGGAGGAGCGATCCCAAAGGTTTTAGCTAATGTGAATCGCAAAGCTTTTGAAAGCAATTTAACTTGTCCTTCGGTGGCGATCGCCTTTACCGCCACCTCGCCTTCCATTTCATAAAGACTTCCATCAGGGAAGATTTCCAGCACCCGTTCCATCGTGATTTATCCTTACTTTTTGGATTTTATGTTTCAATTCAACCGTGAAGCATAAGCTCTATAATTAATTCACTGGCTGTTGTGCAACACTGTTTGCTGTTGGCGATTCTTTGCCGTTAAATGTATCTGTCTCTTCAGGCAGATTTTTTTCCCAAATTTCGCAGACCGTTTCCGATGTGGTTTCGGCAACTGTAGAAGTTGCCGAAACCAGGGTTTTGATAATCAATACCGCAACAATCATGGCGATCGAAAAAGGTAAATTGAGTTGACTTGCTAAAGCTGGGGCTAAAAATGTCGCTGCTTTCTCAGAGTTTTCTTTGTAGCTTGCCTGAATTTTGGCTATCAGTTCTGGGTCTAACAGTTCGCCGCACATCAACTCATAGGATTTGATATTGAATTTCTTGAAGAATTGGTCGCCAAATTTCAAAGCAAGACTATCTGAACTAAAACCTCTGGGAGTTGCGTTTAGCTCCTCTTCCAGACTCTCAATAGAAGCAGAACGTGCGGTTGTATCTTGCCCTATTTCTTGAAGCCGAATCCCAAGCTGTGCCTTGAGAGTATCTTCATCAAGGTCTAGCAATTTTTGCGCTACTTCATCAATTTGCGTCATAACTTTAGGGAAGTTGTTGTGACCGACTACAAGGTGAAAGAAAGGGCGGGTTGAGAAGAGCGATTGTTTTGATACTATCAATCTAGGAGACCCGACACTACAAATATCAAGGCTTACTTAGGGAACGGGAAAATGACACCAACTCTCGCCACCCACATCCCAAACAGCTCGAAGGTCGGAATAAGTGTAGCGAACATCTCCACCGCTAGCGTTATTGTCATATCCACCCTGATAACCTAGCCATTTGCCATAGGGATCGTTGCAGATCCAAACTCCCTCTGCATCGTCATAACCTTTGATGACAATGATATGACCATTTGTAAAATAACCGTGAATGACAACAGGATTACCTTTAGCTAAATGCTGTTTTATTTCCTGTTCAGAGGTAACATTTTTGAAGTAAGTATTCTGAAGTTTTCCATTGCCATATTTTTGACCCCACTCCCGGAGAAGCCGCTGAAGATAAATGGGGATGTGTCGCGTACAAGTGCCGTCTGCGAGAGGATAACCCTCCTTTTCATCCCACTCTTCTGTTTTTCGGAACAGCACATCTTCAAGCTGTACATCGTTTTTAATATCTTCTTGCGTTCGAGAATCCACCTCATAATACTTGAGAACCATTGCTATGCAAGTGACATTACACGCCCCTGAAGGACGTTTTAAATTATTGAGCTGAGAGTGGTAAGGAACTTTTAAATCAACTTTCGGCGGCAGTACCGGCTGGTACTGTTGAGCAACTGACTCACCTCGCGGAACAGCCGTTAAGGAGATTTCAACATCATCGCCAAAACAGTAATATTGTTTTGGGGCTGTTTCTGGTGAACGAATATCAAATTCATCGAGATAAACCCGAATATACTTACCTTGCAAATTAGGGGTGTACGCACTGATAAAAATTTCCTCTCCGGCTTTGTACTTGAGCATTTGATCTGGAGATAATAGTGATGTGTCGAGTGGGCGAGCTTTCAGCACCGAATTGTCTTTAAAACGCAATGTATATTCTAGGGTGTTCATTCTTTACCTCGTGGACTGGTAAGATGCTAGGTTCAATCGTAAGAGAATAATCCCCAAAAAGTTCCTAGCTTTTAGTTGAGTCTTAAATTAGCCAAAAGGCCAGCTCGCAACTGGCCGTAAGTACAGGACAGAACCTGTACTTTTGGCTAGGTGTCGTGCCAAACTACAGGCTGGCAAGGCTTTTCAGACGGCGATCGATTGCGCGATTTTAGATTAAAAAATTGCTCCCACGGGCTGTAGCGATCGCAGGTGATGAGTACGCTACGCTTTTTTCAAGGGTTCACTGCCTGTACCGAGGGGCTATGACCAAATTGCTTCCGGTCAGCATAAAAAATCAAATACAGATAAACCCGGTTGCTTTCCTCTACTCCAAAAAGCTGATTTAAAATAATGCAAAATGTCAAATTTAATAAACTTTAACTATTTAGATAGATGTCGTAATTTGAGTTTTTTATCTACGATGATTGTATTGAGTTATTAATAGAATTGCCGTGATTTTTCCCAACCCTACTCCATTTCCCGGCCCGCAGATTCCCAGTACCGAACCGGGGCTGCCGACTATACCCGCATCGCCACCAGTGCCGGGCCCCGTTCCCGAACCGATTCCCGGGATAGTACCGGAGCCGGTACCTGCGCCAATTCCCCAGCCAATTCCCGAACCGGTGCCGGAAACTGTACCCTCTCCAATTCCTCAGACAGTGCCGGAGCCTATTCCTCAGACAATCCCGGAACCTGTTTAAATTATGTTTTAGTCGATCGCACAATTTAAGATTGTTTGTGAGGTCGATCGCAAAAACCGGCTTTCTCCAAAGTCCCCAATCATTTTGTTGAATATCAGACTTGAAAAAACTCGGTTTTTGCCTAAATTATGAATTAATTGAAGTTGAGCGCCGTCTCTTTGCAAAGGTCAACAGCCTCCAAATCAGTGGATTTGCCGTCAGAGTATTCCGCCCTGACATCGAAAATACAGCCCGCATCCGAGCCGCCGTAGTCAGCTTGATTCCACTCAAAATCTGCCTTTTCCCGATCGGGAATGGGGGCCTCTAGCTCGTTTTCTCCCCAAGTCTCCTTATCGGGAGGAGACATATAGACTGCTGTCATCGTCTGGCCGCTGTTGTTAACCACCGAAATTTTGACCATCTGAGCGAAAACGCTAGCTGCTGTCAGCCCTAACAGGGGCAGCGACAGCCCCGCAGCGATCGTTACTTTGCTTAACCACTTGTTAACCATTGAGCCATCTACCTCAAGTTAGATATTTATTCAAGCTTAGCTGTAGAAGTTAGAAGGGACAAGTCAGATATATTGCTATTGCTTATGATATTTTGAAACAGTGATATGTTTCTAAATAGCTATGCTTACTGCCGGAATTGTCGGACTGCCTAATGTTGGCAAATCTACTTTGTTTAATGCTCTGGTTGCTAATGCCAAGGCGACTGCTGCTAATTTTCCTTTCTGTACGATCGAGCCAAATACGGGTATCGTGGCAGTGCCAGACGAACGGTTGAAGGTGCTGAGCAATATTTCCAATTCCGTGCAAACTGTCCCGACGCGGATGGAGTTTGTGGATATTGCGGGTTTGGTGAAGGGGGCGAGTCAGGGGGAAGGACTGGGAAATCAGTTTTTGTCTCACATTCGGGCCGTAGATGCGATCGTCCACGTGGTCCGCTGTTTTGAGAATGACGATATTATTCACGTTGCGGGTTCTGTCGATCCGATCCGAGATATTGACATTATCAATCTCGAATTAATTCTAGCAGATTTAGCTCAAATTGAACGTAGGCTCGATCGCACTCGCAAGCTAGCCCGCAACAACAAGGAAGCTCAGGCCGAAGTGGATGTGCTAGAAAAATTAGTGGTGGTTTTGAATGCCGGGAAACCAGCGCGGCAGTACAATTTCACAGATGAAGAAGCTGAATTAGTTAAAGGTTTGGAATTACTGACCAACAAACCAATTATCTATGCTGCTAACGTATCTGATGACGATTTAGCAACAGGGAATAGCTATGTCGAACAAGTGCGGGAAGTAGCAGCTAAAGAAAATGCTAAGGTTGTCATAGTTTCGGCGCAAGTTGAGTCAGAATTGGTGGAGTTATCCGAGGAAGAACGAACGGATTTCCTAGAATCTCTGGGGGTAAAAGAAGGGGGCTTGAAATCTCTGATTCGAGCTACTTACGAATTATTGGGTTTGCGGACTTATTTTACTAGCGGGCCGAAAGAAACTCGCGCTTGGACGATTATCGCGGGAATGTTAGCACCGCAAGCTGCAGGGGTTATTCACTCGGACTTTGAACGGGGTTTCATCCGGGCCGAAACTGTGAGTTATGAAGATTTGGTTGCTACGGGCGCGATGAATGCAGCTAAGGAAAAAGGCTTAGTTCGCAGTGAAGGAAAAGAGTATGTTGTACAAGAGGGGGATGTGCTGTTGTTCCGATTTAATGTTTAGCTTTTTTAAGGAGATTGGCACATGGATATCATTTCGCTGGTAATTGCTTGGCTGGTTACTTCTGTCAGCTTTTTTATCATTTCCAAGTTGCCCATCGGGGTAGATATTGACACTTTTGGAAAAGCTATGATTTCGGCGGCGGTTTTTGGATTGCTGAATGCTTTGGTGCGGCCGCTTTTTGTGGTTTTGGGTTTTCCATTGGTGTTGGTAACTTTTGGTTTGTGGATAATTGTTATCAACGCGATTATCTTTGGATTGGCGGCTTGGCTAGTGGATGGATTTCGCTTGCGCTGGGGAATTTGGAGTGCTTTGCTGGGGGCTATCGCCCTCGGTTTTATCAACTCTTTGCTCTATGAGCTGTTGCGGACTCTGCCTAGTGTAAGGTAGATCCGGGTAATGCGGGGGGCGGAAGGAAGGGGCGGGTTTATTCATCCTGTTAGTTATCGCAAATATTTCAGGTGAAACTCGCCTCTTCGGCAAATATTTTAGGTTGAATTCCCCCATATCAGGTATTTGTTTTTTGGTATTGGTTGAGTTATTTGCCTTCGCAGTAGTCGATAAATTGCTCTGGAACTAGGCGCAATTCGCCCGATCGAAAGCGCTCGATCGGCATCCAAAATGCAGTATGCTCCCCATCTCCGTCTGCAAAATCCAGACTATCCAATTCATAAAATTTGGAATCGACAAAATCGCACTGGTATAGTTGTATTAATTCATGTCCGGCTTGGTCATTATAAATAAAGAAGTTTTCCAAACAAGTCAAATATTTGATGTTTGTCAACTCGGCTTGAATTTCTTCTTGAAACTCTCTTTGCAAAGCGTCGATGCTGTGTTCTCCGAATTCTACGCCGCCGCCCAAAGCGCGGTAAAATGTGTCTTTTTTGACCGGATCTTCGCATTCTGACACGAAAATGCGATCGCCCGATTGAATTAATCCTAAAACAATTACGCGAACTTTACCTTTTTGCATAATTAGTCATCAGTCATTAGTGATCAATCCTTAACTGGTTCCTAGGCTATGTCTAGGAATCAATGTCCAGAGGCTCTGCCTCGCTTTCGGAGCAGCAAAATAGGAGGCAGAGCCTCCGGATATGTGTTACCAGGCAGAGCGTAGTAACGAGTAGAATCCGCCCCTAATGAGTAATCACTAATCACTAATTATCGGCGGCAAAAGTCTCTCGACGGCGACTGGTGTCAACGGGCCAGTTTCTATTTTCCCCGCCAATAATGAGTTTTTCAATGGTTACGAATTCTTTGCTGAGTTGCTGGAAAACATTAATCAAGACATCGAGGCCAATTGCATCGCTAGTACCCAAATCAAACCAGCAGCGAGCCCAAGAACCTTGATACTCCATTTCTCCCATATTGTGCATCAAAGCCATCATGCTTTGGTCGGCTAGATTAACATCGTAATTCATCTGACTGATATCTAAGCCTTCATCTTGAACTTGCAAATTTTCTGCATTAAATCCTCCCAGTTTTCCCAAGAAAAACCAAGAGTCAAACACTTCTTCAACATACTGTTTTTCACCGTTTGAAGGCACGTTGCTGAACTTCAGCCAAATCCAGAGGTCAAAGGGGTTAAACTCGCGAAACTCTACTTGCATAGTTTTTTGGTGTTTTTATAGTGGTGGTAAGGCCGCCGGCCCCCAGACTCCATCTGCATCTCTAATTTTATCGCGCATCGGGTCGCAGGCGCGAGATTGGCTGTCGAGACGGTTACGGGTTCTGCACTGCTGAAAGAAAATTTCTGCTACTAAACTGCGTGGCAGTTGGTCGGGTTTTGCTAAGGCTGCGTCGAAGTGTTTTCGGGCTTCCTCAAGTAAGGTTTTGTTGCTGTCTTTCCCTTGGGATTGGGAAAACAAGATTTGTCCTTTTAGATAGAGAACTTCGGGATTGTTGGGCGTTTCTGCTAGAGATTTGTTGGCAAACTCTAAAGCGCGATCGTACTTTTTTAAGTCTCGATATCCTACTGCCATGCCGCGATAAGCTAAGTAGCGAGGAGAGGCTTTTTGTTCGAGTCTTTGAATGGCTTCGTTAGGGTTGGAAAATGGCAGATTTGTGGCTAGAATTAAGTCCATGTAGCCTTTGAGCAGGTTGAGTTCGGGGTCGTTGGGCGCTATTTTATCGGCGGCATCTAGGTATTGAAATACTACTCGCAATTTACTCAACGCTTGGGGCGCGCCTTTGGCTGTTCCTTCTTTGGCTATAATGTTCGCCCCTTCTAGAAAGTGACCTGCTGCTGTGTAAATATTGCCGCGCAATGGATTAGTTTTAGTCAATTTTTCGCCGACTTCGCGGGTTTTTTGTGCGTAGGAATTCATCGAGTTTAAGTCCTGCTCGATGTAGGATAGGGAGGCTGCCATTGCATAGGCTAGCGGCTCGTTTGGTTCGGTTGATAGTGCTTGTTGAATTTGAGTTTTTGCTTGTTTGTAGTTTCCTTGCTGAAACATTGTTTTGAAAGCAGTTTCGGTGTTGGGCCCGATCGCCTGCGCGTTGCTGCTGCGAAAGGGATCGCCCGCTACTGCTGAGTTAATGCAGATGCTGAGGGCGATCGCTCCTGCACAGGCGATCGCCCGCACTGTCTGTTTAGAACTTAACATTTGCTTGCCAAGCGATGCTAAAGGGGTTTTCGTCATCGTCAATTCTCTCAATGTAATATACTGTAAACTAGAAACAAGAGAGTTAAATTTTCAGACTTTCGGGCCGCGACCAACAAAAAAGTAAAATTTGCTTGATTTTTTGTGGTTGTTGAGGTATATTTTAATAATGGAAGTGTGACTTGTAATGTATTAAAGGACAGATTTGCATTATTAAAATATACCATAAAAAAACCAAAAAATCAAACGCCCATCCTGAAAAAAAAGGAAATTTTTGTAAAGATTTATGTAAAATAATTGTGTGCGATCGGCAACAACCAGAAATAGCCTTAACTATTAATAGCACAACCAGGAGTTACCTCATCCAACAATAACTATTTTTCTGACTGCCAACTGCCAACTGCCAACTAACAACTGCCATTAATGCTTTATCTAAAAAACTTAGTATATCATCCTACCGCCTGTCCGAATCCTATTCTGAAAAATATTAACTTAGAACTTCCCTCGCAGCAAATGGGGCTGATTGTGGGCCGCAGCGGTTCAGGCAAAAGTACGCTATTAGAAATATTAGCAGGTTTAGCGGAAAAAACTAGCGGCGACATCCGTTGGCGGGAACAAGAATTAACACCGGAACACTTGCAACAATTAGGAGGGTTAGTATTTCAGTTTCCAGAAAGGCATTTTTGCGGAGGCACAATTTTAGAAGAATTGCGACTGGGGCATCCTGAATTGGGACAAGAACAAATCAACAAAGCAATGGCAGAAGTGGGACTCGGACATTTGCCGCTGCGCGCTTCCCCCCACGCTTTGAGTGGCGGGCAACAGCGCAGGGTAGCCCTGGCGGTGCAGCTAATTCGGCAGCCGCATTTGCTACTTTTGGACGAACCGACGGCGGGTTTGGATTGGTCGATGCGCCGGCAGTTGGTAAGCTTGTTGAGTAAGTTGAAAAGTCACTGGACTTTGTTGATTGTCACTCACGATGCTAGCGATTTGCTGAGCGTTGCTGACCGATTTTGGACTTTAGATCACGGGGATTTGCAGGAGGTCGATCGGGCTAAATTAGAAGCTAAGGAAACGAGTTGCGTTTGATTTTTCTGGCGTTTCCAATGGTTTCCCGGCGAATAGAATTCGCGTCTAAATCAATTGGCAGCGAATATAATTCGCGTCTACACAAACAAAGTCCGCCTGCGCGGACTGAAGAAATTCTCGGTGAATATAATTCGCGACTACACAAACAAAGTCCGCCTGTGCGGACTCAAAGAAAAGAGTGGAAATAGAATCTGATGAATGAGATTAAAATGCCTGTGTTGCCCCAGATGAACGAGTTGTGGCAAAAAACGCTGAATTGGCAGCCGGATGAGTCGCAGCAACAAAAATTTCAGCGGCTTTATGAGTTAATTGTCGAGGGAAATCGCTCCTTGAATTTAACTCGAATTACTGAGCCGATGGAGTTTTGGGAAAAACATTTGTGGGATTCTCTGCGGGGAATTGCGAGACTGCTGCCAGCTAATAACAGTGCAGGAAAAAATAGCGAATTGCCCCTAGATTCGGTGCATAAAGTTATTGATATTGGCACTGGTGGGGGTTTTCCGGGGTTGCCGATCGCGATCGCCCTGCCGCATTTATCAGTTACTTTGCTGGATTCTACTCGCAAAAAAATTACTTTTTTGGAAACAGTTGTGCCGTCTTTAGGGATAGAAAATGCGGCGACTTTGTTGGGCAGAGCCGATGAAATTGCCCGACAGCCACAGCACAAACAAGCTTACGATTTAGCAGTTCTTCGAGCAGTGGGAGCCGCTCCTCTCTGCGCTAAATCCGCGCTGCCTCTGCTGAAAAATGGCGGTTTAGCTGTACTTTACCGAGGGAATTGGACGGTGGAGGAAGAAACCGAGTTGCAAAGGGCGAGCGAGCATTTGGGCGGCACAGTTGAGTCAGTCGAAGCATTCACAACGCCGACGAGTCAGGGGGCGCGGCACTGCGTTTACTTGCGGAAAGTTGTACAGCAGTTCGAGCGTCCCGTGCGCTAGTAGGGACACGGCAGTGCCGTGTCCTGTATTTCATCGGCCGTGTCCTGTATTTCATCTAATTGAAAACTACCCGATAGCCTTTTCGTAGCGCTTGTTAATTGCCGCCCAATTAACAACATTCCACCAAGCTTTTAAGTAGTCGGCGCGAAGGTTTTGGTATTTGAGATAATAAGCGTGTTCCCAAACATCGTTACCCATAATTGGATAGTTGCCCTCCATGAAAGGAGTGTCTTGATTTGCCGTAGTTGTAATCTCAAGTTTGCCAGCTTTATTGCGGACTAGCCACACCCAACCGCTGCCAAAACGCTTGGCGCCGGCATCGTTAAATTTTGTTTTAAAATCGTCAACACTGCCGAAATTTTGCTGAATTGCTGTTGCAAGTGCCCCTGTGGGTTCGCCGCCGCCGTTGGGACCCATGATTTCCCAAAACATACTGTGATTTAGGTGTCCGCCACCATTGTTACGCACGGTTGTGCGAATATCTTCCGGCACTTTGCTCAAATCTCGCAGCATATCTTCCGCAGAGATATTTTTGAGTTGCGGGTATTTACTGACAGCATCGTTGAGGTTTTTAACGTAAGCGGCGTGGTGTTTGTCGTGGTGAAATTGCATTGTCCGCGCATCGATGTGCGGTTCTAAAGCATTGTATTCGTAGGGCAGAGGTGGTAGTGTAAAAGGCCCCGGAGTTTGGGCTATTTTTGGACTTTCTGCAATTGGACTTGCTTGCGATACATTATTTCCTGACGCTTGGCAAGCACCTGCGGTAATAGCTCCGACGGTGGCTGTCACTAAATACAAGAAATCTCGGCGTTTGAGAGTCATAAAAAGTACCTAAGTGAATTATTAACTGTTTTATCTCAGATTAAAGCAAAATGGGAGTGAGTTGAGAAAAAAAGTGGTATCGCCCGAATGGATGAGACGGATGGGCGATGGTTGTGAGAGTTTCTCAAGTATAGGCTAATTGTGTGCGCGTAACTAACTCACGTGCTCCGGTTCACTAATCCGGTTTCTGTCTCGAAACCGGGTTTTTTTTGATTATTCTTGGGACAAGCGCTGGATGGCTTCGCCCCCAAAAAGCCGATCGGCTGCTTGAAGAATACCGGGAATTTTAGCAGCGTGGGGACTGTGCGCTAGACAGCGGCGCAAGTCTAATTCATCGAGGCGATTCCCTACGGGATAGCTACGGTTCACGGCTTTTTGGCCGGGGAACCAGTGGCCCCCATTACCTAAAAGGTTGTAGCGCATCTTGCAATAGTCGATCGTATCGTAAGCCTGCGCCAAATTCCACAGCCACAAAATCACATAAATATTAATACCTCCGGGAGTATTTTCTATAGTTGGTAAACCGACGTGCCAAGTTTTAAACCAATCTTCTCCTAATTTATCAATTGCTGCTTTTTCTAACTTTTCTAATATCGGAGGCAAAATTTCATCTGATCTATCTAACAATTCTAAAACTTTGAGATGTTCGTTAAAATTTTCAGGTTTCGCTGCACCCAAACTCAAAGTGTGTACTTGCGGATGCGACAAACAAAACAAATCATTAAACACCATCGGGCTCAGCGGATAGCACAAGTCGATTAATTTTTGTGGCGGGTTGTAAAGTTGACCGCCTTTGTCGGAAGGACTGATAATAAAAACGCCCATATCGTGACGTTTAGCAGCTTCAATAGCAGGCCAATTACTTTGATTGATGTAGTACCAGTGCAAGTTAAGATAATCAAATTGATTGGTTTCAATTGTTTTGACAATCACGTCCGTCGGGCCGTGAGTTGAAAAACCAATAAACTTAACTTTCCCTTCTGCTTGCAACTTTCTCGCCACATCCATGCAGCCGCCCGGACGGATAGACTCCTCTAACAATTCCCACGTATTAATACCGTGTAGCGACAGTAAATCGACGTATTCCAGTTGCAAATAAGCTAAGGATTTATCAAATTCTTCGCGAAACTCTTGGGAGTTCTGTTTGGGGCTAACTTTCGTTTGCACGATCAAGTTTTCGCGGGGAAAGTTCGGCAAAATTAGCCCCAATTGCATCTCGGAAGTGCCGTAACCGCGAGCAGTTTCTATGTGATTGATGCCACATTCAACTGAGTAGCGAATCGTTGCTTCTAGATTTTGTTGATTGTCTGGGGGGATTTCATTGGCTGGCACGTCTTGCCATTTGTACTGATATCTCATGCCACCGCAGGAAAAGACGGGCATGGATAATTCTGTGCGACCGAATCTGCGATATTGCATCATAAACAGTTGACAGTTGACAGTTGACAGTTGACAGTTGACAGTTGACAGATGAATCGCCTGGTTTTTAGGATGGAGATTTATAAACCACCCTAAAAATATTCCTCCGCCATACAGGAGTTTAAACCCCTGAATTTTGACAATCAAAGTCAAGGTAAGCCCAAGTGCATTTAAATTGTATAGTCAAATTTAAGAAAAGTCTTGTGGGGAGTAGGGGTTGGGCCCGAAAGCCCGCCCTAAAAATACAATTTAGATGCCCAACAGCTTAACTCGCATATTGCAGCATTCTCCTGAACAGGCAAAATGCCTGTTCCACCAAGAGTTTTTGACCGCCAGTGGGGCAGTTTTGACTATTTAGAAATCTCCCGGACTACGGGTTTTCCGTCTTGGATTTCGCCGACTAAAACCAAATCTGTACAGTCTACAAACAAACCATTTTCTAACACACCGGGAATGTTATTCAAGCTTTTTTCCATTTCTCCGGGGTTGGCAATGTCATCAAATTTGACATCAATTACCATATTACCTTGATCGGTAATTACGGGGCCTGCTTTTTTCACGCCCATGCGGAGTTCGGGTTTGCCACCCAATTTTTCAATGGCGCGCATCACGGGTGTTAATGCCATCGGTATAACTTCGATGGGGACGCGAAAAGTCGAACCCAATTTATCTACGATTTTAGAACTGTCAACTACTACAATAAATTGAGTGGCGAGGTAATCGACTACTTTTTCGCGGGTGTGGGCTGCGCCGCCACCTTTAATTAAGTTGAGGTGGGGATCTACTTCATCAGCGCCGTCAATAGCCACATCAATTCTGTCAATTTCATCTAGTGTTGTCAGCGGTACTCCGTACTGTTTGGCTAACACTTCTGATTGAAAAGATGTCGGCACTCCCTTGATATCTTTGAGTTGACCGGATTTTATGCGATCGCCCAATGCTTGAATAGTATAAGCTGTAGTTGACCCGGTGCCTAGTCCGACAATCATACCAGATTTTACGCGATCGGCAGCAGCAAAGCCGACTTGCTGTTTCATCAATTTTACGGGATCTTGTTCTGTGGTCATGTTCGGTACTCCTTAATAGTTTTAAGATTATACCATTGAATGAAAATCGGCTTTCTCGATACCTACACCTGGGATTACAATATTGCAACTCCTTACCGCGAACCTTTGGGAGGCACTCAGTCTGCTATTTGTTACTTAGCTGAGGCGTTGGCTGCACAGGGAAACGAGGTATTTTTGCTCAACAATACTTCCGAGTCGGGGATGTCGCACGGTGTTGATTGCAGGCGCAGGGTGGGGGACAAATCTAATTTATAATTGCTGCGATCGCTCGATTTTTTAGTTATAGTTAATATAGCCGGCAAAGCGCTGGAAGTTAAGCGGCTTTTGGGGGAACAAACTAAATTAATTTTGTGGATTAATAACGAACCCGGCTTTGTATTCCTCGAAAATTTTAAGAATGAGCGAGAAATCAATGCTTGCGATGCCTTTGTATTTGTCAGCGACTGGCAGCGCGAGCAATTTTGCCAGCGCCTTGGGAGTTAATTCCATCGCAGTTGTGTTTTAACAAATGCGATTACACCTTGTTTTGCTAACATTTTCCCCGATAATATTTCTATCCTCTCTCAAAAATCTCTGCCGCCCATTCTAGCTTACACCAGCACTCCATTTCGCGGACTCGATATTTTGTTAAAAGTCTTTCCCGCAATTCGTCAAGCTTTCCCCGGAACCACATTAAAAGTATTTTCAAGCATGAAAGTACACCAAATAGACGACAATGATAACCAGCTTTTTTTCGGTCAACTTTACCGCCAGTGTCAGGGAACAGAAGGCGTCGAGTACGTCGGTTCCATACCCCAACCCGAACTCGTCCGGCAACTGCGTTCAGTTGCGGTTTTAGCTTACCCGAATACCTATTTGGAAACCTCATCTATTGCGGTGATGGAGGCGATGGCCAGTGGTTGCCGGATTGTGACGAGTGAATTGGCAGCTTTGCCGGAAACAACTGCTGGATTTGCCCGTCTAGTTTCAATGTCAGGGGTGGAAAATTTTGCATTGATCACTAATTAGAAGCGGGCGGGCAAAGCAGATTGGGAGGGATATACAAGGCGGTTTTCAGAGGCCGTAGTCCGAGTTTTAAATGAGGCCAGGGGTGCGGGCGGCGCCACTGCTGAAAATCATCGGAGACAGCAGGTAGAATATATAAATCGAGGGTGTACTTGGTCTGTGCGATCCCGATAGTGGGTAGAATGGCTGAATAGTATTAGTGTAAAACCTGTAAGAGTGGCAGAGCAAATGATCGGGAATTCTTTAGTAGGTTTAGAGGCAGTGAGAGATTATTTTCAAAAGGGAAATTGGCTGAAAGAGCGAGGTGATCTCGGTGGCGCAATCGAGAACTATCAGAAAGCTTTAGAGTTTAATCCAGGAGATGCAGAAGTTCATAAAAAGTTGGCGGAAGTTTATGTTTTGCAAGGAGAATTTGAAAATGCGATCGCCTCTTGCAATCTTGCTCTTAAATTCAAACCTAATTTTGCTGCCGCTTACTTGACAATGGGCAATGCCCTGCACAGTCAAGAAAAGCTGGAAAGGGCAATTGAAGCTTACTTGCAAGCTTTAGAAATTCAGCCGGAATTTGCTGAAGCCAGCGCGAATATCGGCAGTATGTATTACAAGTTAGGGCAATTGGAACAGGCGGCAAATTATTACCAGAAAGCTCTGGCGATTAATCCTCAATTGTGTTCGGTCAATATGATGCTGGGCAGCGTTTTGCAGCAGCAAGGAAAGTTAGATGCAGCCATTGCTTGCTATCAAAAAGTGCTGCAACAGCAACCGGAAGATGCCAGCGCTGCTGAGAAACTATCGAGTTTGATCGCACAAAAAGAGCGGGAAAATACTGACAGCAACTTTATTGAATTAGAAACAGAATCAGGGGAAGCGCAACCAGTATCTGTCAACAAAGATGAAGGCTACGGCTTGCAGCCTTCGAGCATCAATTTGCCGCCAGCCCCCACCACTGAGACTTTAAATACTCCCTTTACAAACCCCGCCGAACTTTCCGAACAAGTTACCTCGCTCAACGTTCCAGATAGCGGACAAGTTGCCAATTTTGAAGAAGTAGAACCGTACAATAAACTCGCCGAAAACTTTTTAGTTCAAGGTAAAATTAAAGAGGCGATCGCAGCTTGTCAGCAAGCGCTAAAAATTCGACCGGATTTCATCTACGCTTACGTCACTTTAGGCAATGCCTTGCAAGCAGGAGGCAAAACTGAAGCTGCAATTCGATCGTATTCTCAAGCCCTAGAATTGCAGCCAAATTTTGCGGAAGTGCGCGCCAATATCGGCAGTATGTATTTCAAAATGGGGCGTTTGGAAGAAGCGATCGCCCATTACCAGCAAGCCATTGCCCTGAGTCCTGATTTAGCGGGAGCTCACTGGAATTTAGGGAAAGTATATCACCAACACGGCAACATCGAAGCTGCGATCGCCTGTTTTAAAAGAACATCCGAACTCAACCCGCAGCTAGTCGGTGCAGACTTCCACTTTAACTTAGGTAATCGGCTTTTCAGCCAAGGAAAGCGCGAGGAAGCCATCGAAAGCTACCAAAATGCGATCGCCATTAAGCCGGATTGGGCAGAAGCTTACGGTAACATCGGCAGCGCGCGATCGCAACAAGGCAATCTCGATGCTGCCATCGCTTACTATCAGAAAGCTGTAGCTTTAAAGCCGCATTTAGAAGTTTTGCACTTCAATATAGCCAATTCTTTTTTACAGCAAAACAAGTACGACGAAGCAATTACTAATTATCAAAACACTCTGAAAATAAAGCCCGACTGGCCGGAAGTTCACGCTAACCTCGGCAGTTGTTTTTCCATGCAGGGGCGGCTGGAAGAAGCTTTAGCCAGCTATCAGCAAGCTTTGGGATTAAAACCGAATTGGGCAGAGGTTTACTGCCGGATGGGACACATTCAGAAACAAGATAAGCCGTTGGAGGCGATCGCCAATTTTGAAAAAGCGATCCAATGCAACCCCAAATTTAGCGAAGCCTACCAACAACTGTGCGACTTGCTAAGCCATTCCACCAACCTCGCCGGAGCCCGTAGCATAGCCGACAAATACTGCGAAAACTGTGGCGAAAATGCCCCAATCATGTCAGCTACAGCCTACGTCTTTTCCTACCTGCAATCAGGTGTCAGCCAACACGCAATTCAAAAACTCGAAGAAATCGAAAAACTCTGCTACGAAAAGGTCGAAACCTTTAGTGTTATCGAACTAAAACTGCTCTACGAAATCTTCCTGTTTGCAGTTTCTCACCTGCGAGACAACCGCGAAAAGAATGCCAGCTTCTACAGACTAATTGCCAAAGAATACTACCAAAAAGCCGTCCCTAAGCGCCAAGACATTAACAGAATCAACTTAGCAAATTACCAAACAAAAGAACAGCGTCCTTTAAAAATAGGCTTTCTTTCCAAACACTTCCGCCGCCACTCAGTAGGCTGGTGCAGCGAAGCTCTAATTCGCGAATTAAGCCACATCACCCCCCACGTGCACCTTTACGTCACCGGCAAACTCCACCGAGATGAAGTTACGCAGCGGTTTGAAGACATGGCGGGCAAGTTTTACTGGCCTAAAAAATATCCAAACGGCTTTGCTGATGGCGGTGAAATCTTCGCCGAAGTAGCGCAAGACAACTTGGATGTTTTGATAGACTTAGACTCGATGACAGTGCCAACAAATGTGGAAGTGCTGTATCAATATCCTGCGGGTATTTGCGTTTCTTGGCTAGGATTTGACGCACCCTACATTTCAGATAATCACTACTTTCTCTGCGACGAACACACTCACCCCCCTGGTGTGGAAAAAAATTACTTAGAACAGTTAGTAAGATTGCCTGCTTGTTCGGTAGCAATTGGCGCACTGCAAAGCATTCCTGTAAATCGAGAGGCGATTAGAAATGCTCTGGGAATTGGGTTGGATCAAATGACTTATCTGTGCGTTGCGCCAGGGAGAAAAACTAATCCCGAAATGGTACGAGCTCAAGTTCAAATCCTTAAGGAAGTACCAGATAGTGTGTTAATCCGCAAAGGTCAAGGCGACCCCGATGTTATTCACAGCACTTACCGCCAAGAATGCGAAATTCAGGGAGTAGATTTTGCTCGGATTAAGTTTATAGGGCAAACCCGAAGTGAAGAAGAACATCGGGCTATTTATTATGTAGCCGACGTGCTTTTAGATTCCTATCCTTACAACGGCGGGACTCACAATTTAGAGGCTTTGTGGGCGAATTTGCCAGTGGTAACTCGATCGGGCGACCAATATCTTTCGCGCATGGGTTACGCTTTTCTGAAAAGTGCAAATGTTGATGTTGGTGCGGCGTGGACTTGGGAGGAATACACGCAGTGGGGAGTTAAGTTTGGTCGCGATGCGGGTTTCAGAAATGCGGTGAAAGAGCATTTAGTAAAATCTAAACAGCCAGAACATCTCGCACCTTTGTGGAATCCTAAAAAGTTGGCTGAGGATATGTATGAGGTGTTTCAAAAACTGTTAGCTAAATAGGTAGGGAATTGCTATAGGAATTCCTCATTACTTGTGAACTCCTTCCTACCTCTCTTCTCTTCCTCTGCGCCTCTGCGTTCTCTGCGGTTCAATAAAAAAAGAGAGCTTAGGTAGAGAAACGTGGTTTCTGGATATTTGTACGCTACTCACGGTAAAGTTTTGTAAAAAAATCCGTGGAAATGCGTAAAAATTCCGCGCCGATTCTGATAGATAAATAGCTGATTCATAGTACCGCGATCGCACTAACTTTATGCCAGTTAGGGCGATCGTTTTTTTGTGGTGCTAGAATTACGCACAAGTTAAAGTTGCGTAAATTTTTTGACAGCAGGTAGAAAAACGATGACACTCATCAGTAAATTTGCTAGGCTTTCACATTATAAAACTCAGCAAAATCATCTACCTTTAGGTACATCATGCCCAATCTTACCCTCTACGACGCGATTACCAACCTTCCAGCAGGAACGCCCCCCGGCATAGGGACGCCCAACGCCACCGCCCTTGCTTACGGACAAATAGCCCCGCCCGGTACGGCACTTCCCGCCCCTTTCCCCCCTGCTTCTCTGGCTACGGGTGCGTTTACGCCAAACTCGACGGGTATCAATACTCGTACCATCTACACTCCTAATAGCAATGCTGGCTATGCGGGTTACAACAATTACGATCCGCAATCGCTACTTACTCCGACACCAGCGATACTGCCGCCTTTCACCACCTCCACATTAGACCGCACCGCTGGTTATACGATATCTTTTAATGCAGCAATTCCCACAGAAACTAGCAACCCCAACCGCGCGGGTTTTAGTGTCACAGCTATTAGCAGCGACGGCTTGAACGGTTTAGAATTGGGTTTTAAAAATGGCAGAATATTCGGTCAGTCAGCAAATTTTCAAGAGTCTGAAACAGTTAATTTTAATACCGCTGCTAATAACAATTATGTCCTGAAAGTACAAGGCACTACTTACCAGCTTTTTGCTAATAATTCCGCCGCCCCAATCCTAACAGGGCCGCTGCGTCCAATTCAGTTTAACCCCAATCAAACTTTTCCTCCTTTACCTTTCAATCCTTACACATTGCCGAGTTTCCTATTTTTTGGGGACAATACTGACCAGGGAAGCGCTACATTTCGCTTGGGCAGGATAGCTGTTAATGACTTGCCTGTTGCTACTCCAGACAATGCGGTAACAACTGTCGGCACTCCTAATATTAAAATTCAAGTCCTGACCAACGATACGGGCGGCACAAAAGCACTGAGAGTGCAGAGTGTTACTCAACCAACAGGCGGCACTGTTACTGTTGATGACTGGATTTATGCAGGAGGAAATTTCACGAATATCGGCGGGCAGCCACGCAATTATATTGCCCGATTGTACGGCAGCGACGGCACGGCAGATCCTACTTTTAATCCCAATGCGAATAGTTGGATCTGGGCGATCGCGATCGATGCTAATGGGAACCCAGTAGTAGGGGGCGAATTCACCAATATCGGCGGGCAGCCGCGCAACTATATTGCCCGGTTGAACAGCAGCGACGGCACGGCAGATCCTACTTTTAACCCCAATGCGAATAATAGTGTCAGAGAGATCGCGTTCGATACTAACGGCAACCCAGTAATAGGTGGCTTTTTCACCAATATCGGCGAGCAGCCGCGCAACTATATTGCTCGACTCAACAGTAGCAACGGCACGGCAGATCCTACCTTCAACCCCAACGCTAATTATTATGTCAGGGAGATCGGGTTCGATGCTAACGGCAACCCAGTAGTAGGGGGCGAATTCACCAATATCGGCGGCGGGCAGCCTCGCAATTATATTGCCCGGTTGAACAGCAGCACTGGGTTGGCAGATCCTACTTTCAACCCAAATGCGAATAATAGTGTCCTCGCGATCGCGATCGATGCTAATAACAATCCAGTAGTCGGGGGCACTTTTACCAATATCGACGGGCAACCCCGTAACAATATTGCCCGGTTGAACAGCAGCACTGGGTTGGCAGATCCTACTTTCAACCCCAACGCGAATAATAGTATCGCTGGGAGCGTGATCGATGAGATCGCGATCGATGCTAACGGCAACCAAGTAGTAGGGGGCCTTTTCACCAATATCGGCGGGCAGCCACGCAATTCTATTGCCCGGTTGAACAGCAGCACTGGGTTGGCAGATCCTACTTTTAATCCCAATGCGAATAATAGAGTCATAGCGATCGCACTTGATGCTAATAACAACCCAGTAGTAGGTGGCCCATTCACCAGTATCGGCGGGCAACCGCGCAACTATATTGCCCGGTTGAACAGCACCAATGGCACAGCAGATCCTGCTTTTAACCCCAATGCCGATAGTACAGTCTTTGCGATCGCGATCGACCCCAAACGCAGCATTGTCTACACTCCTAAGCCCACTTTCAACGGCCTCGACACCTTCTCCTACACAACTACCGACGGTTACAGTACCTCAACATCACAAGTCAGCGTCCTCGTCAACAATTCCCCAGTCTTAGACAACTCGGGCACGCCTAATTTAACAGCGATTAATGTAAACGAAACCAACAACAGCGGCACATTAATATCTGCTATTATCGGCAGCAGCATCACCGACCCAAACGACGCCATTTCCCTTCGTCCGAGAGGCATCGCTCTCACAAATTTAGATACTACAAATGGCAGTTGGCAGTATACGACAGACGGCACAAATTGGAACAATATTACTACTGTTCCTACCGCTGCAACTGCCCTGTTGTTAGCAGCAGACGCGACAACTCGCCTCCGGTTCGTTCCCAATAGCAACTACACCGGAACAGTTACTGACGGCATTACCTTTAATGGTTGGGATAGAATTACCGGCACTAACGGCGGCACGGCAGATGTGACAGGGGACTTAGAAAATAATGGCGTTTCTAGTCCTTTTAGTACAGCCAGCGAAACAGCCAGCATTACAGTTAGTCCTTTAGCTGCTATTACTAATATCACATCAGATCAGGCAGATGGAAGTTACGGCATCGGTGCAGTAATTCCCATTACCGTCACATTCAGTCAACCAGTTACTGTTACGGGTACGCCGCAGCTTACCTTAGCCACAGGCGGTGCAGGTACTGTGATTAATTATGCCAGTGGCAGCGGCAGCAATACTCTGACATTTAATTACACAGTCACAGCAGGCAATAGCAGTCTCGACTTAGATTATACCTCCGCAACTGCCTTATCTCTCAACGGCGGTAGTATTAGGAATTTGACTAATGGTGATGCTGTCTTGACTTTGCCGAATCCGGCTGCTGCTAATTCCTTGGGTCAAAATAAGGCAATAGTAATAAATGGCATTGCCCCAACTGTAAATCCGACAACTATTGCTGATATTACGGTCGCGGGGGGAACCACTCAAGATTTTACTGTTACTTTTAACGATGATAGCGCGATCGATGTTACAACTCTAGACAGTTCTGACTTTTTAATCAATTGGTCGGGCGGTGGTATTCCTGTTAACTTTGTCAGTATTGATACTAATACGAATGGCTTGACGCGGACAGCTACTTATTCATTTACTCCGCCTGGGGGAAGTTGGGATATTGCAGATAATAATCCAACTTACAGTATTAATCTGCAAGGTAATCAAATTCAAGATACTGCTGGGAATCCTGTAAATCCTACGATTTTAGGAACTTTCAGCGTTAATATTACCGCGCCAACTCCCACCCCGACTCCCACACCAACTCCCACACCAACGGAAACTCCGACTCCCACTCCCACACCAACTCCCACACCAACGGAAACTCCGACTCCCACTCCGACTCCCACTCCGACTCCGACTCCAACGGAAACTCCGACTCCGACTCCAACGGAAACTCCGACTCCGACTCCAACGGAAACGGAAACTCCGACTCCGACTCCGACTCCAACGGAAACTCAGACTCCAACGGAAACGGAAACTCCGACTCCGACTCCAACGGAAACTCCGACTCCGACTCCAACGGAAACCCCGACTCCGACTCCAACCGGAACACCAACTCCGACTCCGACTCCAACGGAAACTCCGACTCCGACTCCAACGGAAACTCCGACTCCGACTCCAACGCCAACGGGAACTCCGACTCCAACGCCAACGGGAACCCCGACTCCGACTCCAACGCCAACGGGAACCCCGACTCCGACTCCCACGGGAACACCTACTCCAACGCCAACTGGAACACCAACTCCGACTCCGACTCCCACGGGAACACCTACTCCGACTCCGACGCCAACGGAAACTCCGACTCCAACGGAAACTCCGACTCCAACGGAAACTCCGACTCCAACGGGAACACCGACTCCCACGCCAACGGAAACTCCGACTCCGACGGGAACACCGACTCCAACTCCAACGGAAACTCCGACTCCGACGGGAACACCGACTCCAACTCCAACGGGAACACCAACTCCGACGCCGACCCCAGCCGGAACGCCTACGCCAACGCCCACTGAAAGCGATTGCATTTGCGATACTATTCCGCAGCCCAATTTCAACCAACCCAATCAAGTTGACAATATTATCAACAGCAATGGTAGCGGTGAAATTCAGTTTGGCACTGCAGGAAATGATGCTTTTTACGGCAGTCCAAATCAGAACCTTTTCGATGGGAATTTAGGCGACGATAACCTCTATGGCGGTGAAGGAAACGATATCCTTTACGGGAACCGAGGCAATGATTTTATTGACGGGAACAAGGGAGATGATATCCTTTTTGGAGGAAAGAATAATGACATCATTTTTGGTGGTGAAGGTGAAGATATTATTTTTGGCAATCGTGGCAATGATTCCATAAATGGCAAGGAAGAAAACGACTTAATTTTTGGCAATGAAGGTGCTGATTTTATCGACGGCGGTAAAGGTAATGATTCTGCATTTGGTGGCAAAGGTAATGATATTGTGTTGGGTGGCAAAGGCAATGATCTTCTCTACGGCAATTCGGGCAGCGATACTATCTGCGGAGGTGCTGGCAAGGATTTTTTAAGTGGGAATCAAAGTAACGATTTGCTGGATGGCTGCGAGGAAAATGATACTATCTTTGGCGGGGCTGGTAGTGACACTCTCACTGGCGGTTTGGGCGATGATATTTTAATCTCCGGTTTGGGGGATGATACTATAATTGGGGGTCTAGGAAATGACACATTTGTGTTAGAAAGTAACGGCGGATTTGATATTATTTCTGATTTCACGAAAGGGCTGGATGTGCTACAATATAAAGGCGGAACTATTGGGAATTTGGCAATAACTCAAATTCCAGAAGGCTCTTTAATTAGTAAAGCAAATGGGGAACGGTTGGTTCTGTTGGTAGGAGTGGAAGCTAGTGCGATCGCACTTAGCGATATCACTTTACTTTAGTTATTGGTTATTTGTTGGTTATGAGTTAGGGGAAACAAATAACTACTCACCAACAAGTAACAAGTAATAAGTAACAAGTAACAACTACTCATTAATAGCCACTCGATCGCGCCCGCCAGACTTAGCTCGATACAGTGCCTTATCCGCCGCTTCAATCAACATTTTCGGGGAGTTTTGACTTTGCGAAACGCCCGCCACTCCCAAGCTGAGAGTCACACAATCACTGACAACAGACTTGATGTGGGGAATGGCCAATGCTTTGACGCGGTTGCGGATTGCCTCCGCAACCGCCTGTGCAGCGACGACATCCGTATTTGGCAAAATTACCCCAAATTCCTCGCCACCGTACCTAGCAGCCAAATAGAGGCGTTCTGCGGGTGCCTTTGTGCAAGCATCCCCGATCGCCCGCGCCACTTGCTGCAAACAAGCATCCCCGGCTTGGTGGCCGTAATTGTCGTTGTAAAGTTTAAAACAGTCAATGTCGCACAGAATCAAAGATAGCGGTTCCGAAGAGCTCGACTGCTCCCATTCTCGGTTGATCACCTCGTCAAAACGGCGGCGGTTAGCTAGTTGAGTCAGACTGTCCAAATTCGCCAACCCGTCCAACCGCTGGTTGGCCGCAGCTAGCTGCTGGTAAAGTAAAGATTGTTCGATCGCGATCGCAACTTGAGTACCCAACTGACTCAGCAAATCCACATCAAACTGCTGCCACTGGCGGGGTGCCGAACAGTGGTGGGCAATCAGCAAACCCCACAACTTCGGCACTTGACAAGAACCGTTACCTTCCCTAGGTTCTATGCCCTGCTGGACAATCGGCACCACCAAATTTGCCTTCACCTGACAAGTCTCCAAAAACTTAAGGTGACACTCGCTCAAATTAGAAGCATGAATATCCTCTATGGCGCGAATGCGGCCCTTTAAATACTGTCCGATGTAAGTATTGGCAAAACAGCAATCGTCAATTCCCATCCCTTTGAGTGGCATCCAGCCTTCTGCAACCGACTCCACCACCACATCTCCGTTCCAGTCTGGTCGGAAGCGGAAAATCAGCACGCGATCGGTTGCCAAAAACTCCCGCACTTCCGCTACTGTAGTGTTGAGAATATCTTGGAGATCCAGAGAAGAACGGATGCGCGATTGAATCTGCCCGATCAGGCGTTCCCGTTCTATTTGTTGCCGCAGCGCGACTTGGGCTTGCTTACTTTTAGTAATGTCCCGACCTTCCGGCAGCAACAATACTATTTTGCCAGTTTCATCCGCGACAGGTTTGAGAGAAAAATCAACAATTGCCGTCCGATTTACACCTTGAACTTCCACTTCATAGCGGACAAATTCACCTTGTGCCGATCGAGAAATCGCCTCCTGCAACTGTTCCTGAACTTCCTCAGAATCTCCCCACCAAGGCAATAGCCAAAACGGTTTATTAGCCACATCCCGCAGCTTAATTCCCGCAAAATCCAGAGAAGTTTGGTTAGCTTCCAGCAGAGTGCCGTCCGGTTTCAACAAGCTCACAAATTGGAAAGAAGAATCAAAAATTGCCCGAAAGCGCCTTTGAGAATCTCCCAACATTGCCGTCACCTTTTCGCGAGAGGTAATATCGCGGAAGCGCCACACCCTGCCAATAATATTTTGTCCGACTCTAATTGGCTGCGTGTAGCGCTCAAAAGTGCGGCCGTCTTTAAATTCTAGAATATCGCAACCTTCCGACTCCGCATCACTATAAAATTCTTTAACTCTCTGCAAAAAAGCCCTCGGATCTTTCACTTGCTTAGTGAGAAATGCCAGCCGCACCGTTCTATCCATTGAGTTTCTAACTTCTTCATAAATCCCCCACATTTGAACTAACTTTTCGTTATAACTAATCATTTCTCCGGCGGTAGTAACGGCGAGAATGCCGTCTGCCGTTGCTTCTAAGGTAGCGTGCAGCAAAGAGCGCGATCGCTCTAATTCTGCAGCGGTCAATTTGCGTTCCGTGAGGTCTCGGACTGCTTTCACCTGTACTAAACGACCTTCCCAAAATACGAATTTGCTGCGAACGTCAGCAGGAAAAGCAGTTCCATCTCGCTTAAGAAAAATAGTTTCACAGACTGTATTGCTGGCTGCTGAAATCATTTGCGGCGCCTGTTTGTATGATTTCGGCGACAGTAGTTCCAGCAAGCTCATTCCCACCATTTCCGCCGGTTCGTAACCGAAAAGTTGGGCAAAATTACTGCTGACGCTCAAAATTGTGTCGCGGTCAGCCACGGCAACTGCTTCAAAATAAGCTTCGCATTCGAGCAAGCGCGCTGCTGAGTAACTGCTGCCATTTTCGCCCGAGGAATAGCTGTTGTTAATTAGCTGTTGCAATTGCGTATTTGCCGAGTACAAAGCGGTCATGGCTTGCCTGTACATAGCAGTACGTTTTTCGACTTTTTGTGCGAGGCGATCGCGATATTCTCGCAGTTCTCTTTCGACTTTAATTAAATCAGTAATATCTACTGCAAACACGATTACACCAGCGACTTTACCTGTTTCATCACGGTAAGGTATTTTATCTGTCCGCACCCAGCATTTTTGACCAGAAACTGTTGGTAGCAGTTCGACTTGCCCCTGCTTGGGAATGCCGGAATTGATTACTTCCAAATCTTCTAAATAATATTGCTCTGCTTCGTCTGGATAGATTTCATAAAAAGATTTACCTTCTAATTGAGCTGCGGGCAAACCTCTTGATGCAGCGGCGGCTTGATTAATTCGCAGCAGGCGACTTTCGGTATCTTTGAGCCAAATCATCGCCGGCACGGAATCAAAAATAATTTGCTGTTCTTGTTGCTGCAGGCGTAGTTCTGCTTCTGCTTGTTTTCTTTTAATTATTTCTTTTTGCAGTTTTTGATTAGCTTTTTTGAGTTCAGCAGTGCGTCTTTCTACTCTTTCTTCTAGTTGATCGTAGTATTGGGTCAGCAAGTTTTGCTGCTGTTCGTGCCGCATTGCTTCTAATTTTAACTTTTCGCTAGCTGACAAACTTGAGGATACAAAATCTGCTAATATTTGGGTAAATTCGTGTTCTTCTTCCGTCCAATCACCGTCGGAACCCTGGCGTTCGGCGCTGACTATTCCCAACCTTTGACCTGCTAGCATAATCGGTACGTTTAACAGGGAGGTCGTTGCCTGATCGAGCAAATAAAGGCCGACAAGTTCTCGTGTTCTGGGGTCATTTTCTGCTGCCACAGTAGCGATCACACTTGCAGATTTTAAAGCTTGAAAATATGCCGGACAGTCGGATGCTGTGATGATGATTTGTACGGAATGGAGTTTAGTATTTTGTTCGTAAAGGTCGATACAGTGAAGCTGCGTTTTGTCTTCGCCATACAGCCAAATACTAGCTCGATCGCAGTTGACAATACTGACAGCGGTTTCTGTTACTTCGCGGATGAAGTCTTCTATATTGTTGCGTTGTTTAAGTTGACTTTTGGCTAATTTTGCGATCGCCAAAGTTGGATTGCGCCAATTTCCTCTCTGGTTGGGCGGCATGGGTGACTGCGAAGTGGCCTTAATTTCTTCGCAAACTAACAGTACAGCCGGTCGTTGGAAATTGGCAAGTGAGCGACCCTTGGTATTTTCATCTATTTTCCAATCTACCGCCGGCATTGGTCGCGCTGTTGCTTTTACCCTAATAATCTTGCCGTCTTTGCAAGTCAAGCAGCCTTCCCAACAGGCAATTTTTGGAGTTGGCGTACCGTTTTCCGGCTGGGCCAATCCGGCAAATTCTGCCTGCATTTTCCCTTGCTCTTGGCAGTAAAATATGTTAAAAATTGAATGACAAATTAATTCCTGCGATTTGTAGGCGAGGCGAGACGCGCCGAATTCATTTAGCGAAAAAACTCTTCCCAAAGCATCTAGAACGAAGTAAATGCCCGGAAAATTCTCGTAGAGAGTTCCATACCAATCTTGTTCGACTTGTTGGCTGCACGAAAGTTTTGCTGTCGCGAACTCGCCGTCCGTGTCGAGCAAGTGAGAATAGTTGGTTTCGGGGTTGCTTGAATTACTTTTTTTAGCAAACACTTTTAGCTTAACTCGACTGTAATTAATTTTACTTTCTGGAATTTAACTTTTTTGTGAAACTAAATTAAACCTGTTGTTTGAAAAAAGTTACAAGTTGTAACAAAAATACCACTTGTCCAGCGTGCTGGTTTTCGCTTCCCCATCCAACCACTGTGTTTATTTGTAGCTGGTACACGGTCTGCAGACGATATTTCCCGCTAGTTGCAATGCCAGCAGGTTTAGCTGCAATTACCCGGTCTGTACTTTTAGCATCCTAGACAATAAAAAAAACCGGCAATCAATGGTTTTAAGTATATATGATAACACTCAAATACTTAGTATTGGGACTGACCTACTTCGGATTCGGTTTGGGATATTTGCCGGGGCTGCGGATGAACCGGGCGGCGGTTGCAATTATCGGGTCAGCTTTTGTGGTGGCTTTGGGGATACTCGACCTGAAAACTGCTTGGGAGGCGATCGACCCCAGTACGATGTTTTGTGTTGGGAATGACGATCGTGAATATAGTTAATTTGACTGTTTAATAAATATTTATAATACTTGAGTTAAGTAAATCTTATAATGCACAATCGGCCACGGGCTTTAGTCCTATAGTTTATACTTAATCTTGTGCAGCAAACGCTAAGGAGGTAAGAAAGAGTGACTACCCTAAAACCCGCTGCGAAACCCAGACTTAATTCTGCGTTCAAACAACTGATGTCCTTACACTGGGTAATGTCAGCTTGCTATTTAGTGCTGTTTATTACCGGTACGTCTATGGCTCGATTGCCGGGAGAATTGTTTATTCGAGGCCCCCTTTACGATTTTCACAAATCCGTAGGAGTGCTGACAATGGCTTTGCTGACTTGGCGGATTTTAACTCTGCTCCGTGTATGGTGGAAAAAATATACGAAACGCCTGCCAAAGTTTACGAAGGAATGGTACAAAAATTTTGCTCTGCACGCAAGTTTGTACGTTTTTATGTGGCTAGTTCCGGTTGCTGGTTTCTTGCTTTCTAACTCTTACAAAAGTAACAATGTGAAATTTTTCGGAATTCTTTTGCCGGAGCTGTTTCCGCAGAATTCCGCAATGGTTGATCTGGGAAGGAGTTTGCATTTTTGGCTGGCGTACACATTTTTAGCGTTCGTGATTTTGCATATTTTAGATCAGAAGAAAGTTGTGAAAGCTAATTGGCGTAGGTTGACAAATTTTGTTCGCACTAAGTTCGCAAAGTCTCAAAAGGTTGGATAAATTAGGGATAAGATATTATTATATCTCAATTGGTATTGATAAATTTACTGCAAAACTGGCTATTTTTCACGGCGATATTTAGCGCTAGTTGCAATGCCAGCAGGTTTAGCTGCAATTACCCGGTCTGTACTTTTAGCATCCCAGACAATGGAAAAAAGCGGCAATTAAGGGTTTTAAGTATATATGATAACACTCAAATACCTAGTATTGGGACTGACCTACTTGGGATTCGGTTTGGGATATTTGCCGGGGCTGCGGATGAACCGGGCGGCGGTTGCAATTGTCGGGTCAGGTTTTGCGGTGGCTTTGGGAATACTTAACCTCAAAACTGCTTGGGAGGCGATCGACCCAAATACGATAGTTTTTTTGCTGGGAATGATGGTCGTTAATTCCGCTTTGGGAGCATCGGGTTTTTTTCAACTCGCTTTGGAGTTTTTAACTCGCTTTACTCGTTCTCCTTTCGGCATTATGGTGGCCGTTACTTTTGGCAGCGGCATTCTATCGGCATTTTTTCTCAACGACACTACTGCTATTTTGCTGGCTCCTTTAACACTGAGTCTGACTCGCTCTTTGTCTCTCAATCCTATCCCTTATCTTTTAGCTTTAGCCGGAGGAACTAATTTAGGTTCGGTGGCGACTGTGAGTGGGAATCCGCAAAATATTCTCGTCGGTTCTTTTTCGGGAATTAGTTATTTAGAATTTGCAGGCTCTCTCGCCCCAGTCGCTTTAATTTGTTTGCTGGTTCAAGTAGCTTGGCTATACTTGCTTTATCCAGAAGTGCGTTCTTGCAAATCTTTGCCGGAGGTTACTCAAGTCAGGTATCGCTTATTCAAGCCTTTACTAGCAAAAAGTTTGTGGGTGACAGCAGGACTTTTGGTAGCTTTTTTGGCGGGAGCATCTTTAGCAGAATCTGCCTGGATAGCTGCCAGTATATTGTTAATTACTAGGCGCGTCAAGTCCGATCGCATTTTGCAAGGCGTTGACTGGAATTTGCTAGTGATGTTTGCGGGATTATTTGTAGTGACTAAAGCAACTCAACAACTCGGTTTGTTGGACAATTTAACTAATTTGACTAATACGCCACTGAGTTTGTTGGGAGTAACGGTTATTCTTTCTAACTTAATTTCTAACGTACCCGCAGTGTTAGTTCTGCAATCGGTGATTGTCAAAACAGATACACAAGCTTGGCTGTTGTTGGCGGCGGGTTCTACTCTGGCGGGGAATTTAACTTTGTTGGGTTCTGTGGCTAATTTAATTGTAGCCGAAGTTGCAGGAAAATCAGGCGATCGGCTGACTTTTAAAGAACATTTGCGGTTCGGGCTGCCGCTGACTTTCTTTACTTTGGGAATAGCTTATTTTTGGCTGTACTAAAAGAGGATAATCATAACGCTATGATGCTCCTACAATTAAATTTTAGCTTTGGGCTTTTACCTGTGCGAACTGGATTTGTTTTTCATGAACCGCAGAGGGCGCCGAGGGCGCAGAGGGGAGATGAGAAGAGAATAAATGAGATAAAAAGATGTAGGTTTATAGCCTATCGCAGATTTCGGTATCATACAAAATCCGGGAAATAAAACCCCTTTATCCTCCGATGGCGTATGCTATAATGGGAAAAAAAATATCACCAAGTCATGAGATATGATAATCTTCAGCGATTCTAAAGATATCTATTATTTAAGGAACTATCATCCTCTTAAGTGGCAAGGCGAAGAGAATGATTGTTTTGATTACTTTAGTGAAAAAATACTTGAATTGAAAAACAAAGAAAAAACAAGTATGGATTTCTGGTTTGAGGAGCTAAAAAAGCATTTAAAGATGGATGAGAGCTTTGCCATTGCTGTAGTCCCTTCACATTCGTCAGGTAATCAAGTATCGGGTATCCATCTAGTAGCCCAAAAATTAGCTAAATCTCTCCCAGAAAAAATCACTGACGCAACTCTTTGCTTAATACGAGTTAAAAACATCGATCGATTATCTACAGGAGGCAATCGGGAACTCGACATTCATTTTGAATCAATGAAAGTAATCAATTTAGAATTGATTCAAAATAAAAATGTTCTTTTGCTCGATGATGTATCAACGACTGGTAATTCTTTACGCGCAGGCAAAGAGTTACTTCTGAAAGCAGGTGCTAGTACAGTGAAATGTGTAGCTCTCGGAAAAACAGTCACATATTATGATTTTGATGATTTAGTTTACGAAAAGATTGGTAGGGATGCTAGTGGCTGTTTCCATGCTATAGACTACTGGGAAATTGAGGAACACGAAAAAATTTGCAGGGATGCAGAAGAGTCTCACTTTTGTACTTGTCAAGAAGCTGAAGACCTACAAAAACAAATAAAAGATGAGGTAGAGTATGCTCGCGATGCTATAGACTACTGGGAAATTGAGGAACACGAAAAAATTTGCAGGGATGCAGAAGAGTCTCACTTTTGTATTTGTCAAGAAGCTGAAGACCTACGAAAACAAATAAAAGATGAGGTAGAGTATGCTCGCGATCAAATACAAAGAGGTGCACATTATAGTCACCTCGAATTATGTTTTATACTAAATCCGGGTTAGATATCCCTGTTATGACTCGGCGGTTGAAACCGCGTCCACACGAACAAAATCTGCAGTAAGGGCGACTAAGAGATAAAGGGGGTAAGAAACCCGGATTTGGTATAAAGTCTTTAGGTCTCTGTTTGGCGCACAACTGCAAAACTCGCGATTTTCCAAGGCTCTATCTTAAATCCTCCTTCTTCTGGCAGCTTTTTCGACAAATTTGCAGGTCGTTCTAACAAATCAACTGGCTCTACAATCTCTAATCCCAAATCACTCTTGAATTCTAGCACAGCCTCCTTCCCCTCGGATTCGCAACACCGCAAAATCCACACATTAGAATCCTCTTCCGATTGTTTGAAAGCCATCAAAACTAAATTGTCGGCAGACAAATCCAAGAATTTACCAACTGCGGGTAAACTCTTGTTTCGATTTTCTCCCGACTGTGGCAACACCTTTACTAGCAGCGGCAAATTCAACTCGTAGCCCTGTCGAACAGTACCTGCATCCTGCCAATTTCCGCTGTGGGGATAGACTCCACAAGTAAATTCCGAAACTCCTACATCTGCTTGTTCATCCGGCCAAGTCGAACCCCGAAGCAAAGTCAGCCGAATTTGATTTGGTTGAAGGTCGCAACCGTATTTGCAATCGTTGAGCAAACTCACTCCAAAACCGTCATTGCTGATATCAGTCCAGCGCAAAATCGGCACTTCCCATTTCGCTTTTTCGGCGGGTGTTTGCGGCTTGGTTGTGCGCTGAATCGCACCGCCGGGAATTTCGCAAGTTGCCAAATCTGCTTCTACATTTAACCCAAAGGCTGCTTTTACTAAAACGTGAGTTTCTTGCCAATCTGCAACTGTCTTGATTTTCAGCAGCGGCGAACCTATTTCTACTATATAATCTTGGCAAAACTCCGATTTGCCAATTTGTCGGACTACGCGCAAACTCTGCCGTATTTCTCCCTGTGCTATCCAAGAAATATCTTTGAGTATCGGCGCTGCTAGTTGATGTTTTTCATAATTTGGGTCTATGTTCCAAGCATCCCAATATTGGCCGCTGTCTTGAAATGCTTGCAGTTGATTTCCGCCTGCTGCATTCAGGACTTCTCGGTTATTTAGTTTATCCCAAATGCTGGATAAATTCCCAGTTTTGCCGTCTACTGTTGCCCGAATAAATTCATTTTCTAGAACCATTTGTGCGGCTGCAAAAGGCGTTTCTTGACTAGCTGTGTTTTTTTGTGCTATACCGTATGTAAGTTTTGATAACTCTGTCTTTTTTTCGGTTTCTGGACTCGCGGACGCATTATCCACAGTTTGAGGCTCTTCACGACACAGCCAAAACACCTGGTAGCCAACGGCGGGGAGATTATTTGCCCAGAATAACAGTGTAGATTGCGATTGCGGTCGATCGCCCTTGACAATCTGTGAAGCCAATCGCCGTCGGGAAAAATCGTAAATTTGCCAAGCTGAATCAACAGAATCGGGAAGCGGTACGGCGACAACCTCAGAGCGCGACCAATTGAGAGTATTGAAAATCAAAATCGGTTGAGCGTCGGGCTGCGGAGGATTCGGCAGAGAAATTTGAGCCGAGATTGCATCCAAAGATTTTAGCAGGATTTCGCGACAAGTGCGATCGACCTCGGCAAAGGCTATATTAGCATCGGCGTAGACTTGGGCGATCGCAGAACCGGGCAAAATATCGTGAAACTGGTTAAACAAAATTTGTTTCCAAGCAGATTCTAATTCTGATTTCGGATAAACCGCACCAGTACAAATCGTTGCCAGCGAAGACAGCAACTCCGCTTGGTAGAGCAATTCTTCGCAGCGGCGGTTTTGGCGTTTTTGGTCGGCGCGAGTCGTGTAGCAACCCCGGTGGAATTCTAAGTAAAGTTCGTCTTTCCAAATGGGGAGAGTGCGCGAAATAGTTTTGATTTGTGAGATGGGAGGATTTGCATCCGAAATAGCCGACAACTTTGACAATTCTCGCGCCTGTAAATTCTCCTGATTCTCGGATTCGGGAACATAACTTTCGGATTTAGTTCCCACAACTTCCGGCAAAAACTGACTCTCAATCAAAGACAAATAATCAACCGCTTTCGCAAACTCCAACTTCGGGAAAAAAGGCGACATTTTCCAGCGTTTCGCCACCTCCAACATATCACGAGTCGGGCCACCGCCGTGGTCGCCAACCCCAGGCAACCAAAGAGCATCTTGCAAATTAGTTTTAGCTTGCCAGTCAAAAGCATAACTTGCCATTTTCACAGATTCTATGCCTTCACCAATTGGAGGAGACATCATACTAAATATTTTAGTACCGTCCAACCCTTCCCACCAAAACGCACCGTGGGGAAATTCCGTTGTATCATTCCAACGCAACTTTTGCGTCACAAAATATTCAACTCCACCTTGTTGCAAAATCTGAGGTAATTGCCACCCAAAACCGAAAGTATCCGGTAGCCAAGCCACCCGCATCAATTCCCCAAATTTTTCTTTTGCGTAACGCTGTCCGTAAAAAACTTGCCGCACCATTGATTCAGCGGAAATCAAGTTTAAATCCGGTTCTACCCACATCCCGCCGACAACTTCCCAACAACCCGCCGCCACCTGTTTTTTAATCGCAACAAATAAGTCCGGGCGATGTTCTTCCATCCAAGCATAAAGTGCGGGAGTTGAATGGCAGAAAATTAAATCGGGAAACTCGGATTGCAATTTCAATACCGACTCAAAAGTTCGCTTTGCCGCTTCCCAAGTTTCCGGGACAGGCCACAGCCATGCTAAGTCTAAATGAGCGTGACCGACCAAATAGATTTTACTTGTATATATAGATGTCAGCTCACCACTTTCTCCTATATATATAGATGTAGAATTGCTATTTTCTCCAACCTCAAAAACATCCTCCCTTATTCCTCCCTCTGCGGACTCTGCGGCCTCTGCGGTTCCCCGATCTAAATCCCCAGAAAAAGATGTCAGTTCACCACTTTCTCCTATATATATAGATGTAGAATTGCTATTTTCTCCAACCTGAGAAACTTCCTCTCTTCTTCCTCCCTCTGCGCCCTCTGTGGCCTCTGCGGTTCCCTCATCTAAACCCCCAGAAAAAGCCCGCAGATATCCCAGTAAATTGTGCCGCAAAACAGACAGCGAGCGATCGAACTTTTCGCGATCGCCCACCGCCGACCAATCAATCAAATCCATCGCCAAATCAATCTCAGATTTCAGCGTTTCCCCCTTGACAAACAGTGGGCGACTTGCTATTGTTTCAGTGGAGAGGTATTGGGAATTTACATTTTCTAAATTTCGATTTAGCGAATTCTGCAAAATCTCTAATTCGGCAGCCACAAAACCCGGATCGAAACAAGAAGAGTCCGCAGCTTCGTACAAACAAATCGATCGCACTAAAGCACCGTTATCGTGACCCGGACTTACCAACCGCAAAATTACTAAAAATTCATCTCCGGGATTGGCCGACGAACTCAACAAAACTCGATCGGCAAAATCAAATAAATCTCCCTGTCCGACTAACTCGCCGTTGACAAAAATTTGAGCATCTTCCGCCCACCAAGTCAAGCCCAGTAGCAACCGCAAACCAACGACAGGATAGCCGTGCAAATTGTCAGGAATTACAACTTGCTGACCCAAATACAAAACTTGCTTCCCCGACGGCCAAGCAATATGTCCTTTGCCGTTAAGTTCGGCAATCGGCTTGTTACAAATATTTACTGAAGAGACAGCAGAGTCAGAATCGCAGTACCTCCAACCAGACTGAACCTCCACTTGGCTGAGGCGGCGCAACTTCTCGACAGTGGCAGAAATATTGTTGCTAGCAGGTGACACAGAAGCGCTCATATTTAGCTAAACTAGGAATTGTGTATTAATCAAAAATCGGATTGAACCGCCCCGACGCAAAGGACGCGAAGAAATAAAGGTTTCAGAGGGTTTGAAGCTGCGATTAAGATCTCGCTTTGATTTTACAGCAATATTCAGCAATTCCGGCGCGAATCAAAAATCTGAATTCAAGAATAAAACTTATGTCCAACGGTTACTACGGCCCCTACCAAAGCCGACTATTAAATTTTATATCGAAACAGTCCCGCCAAATCGCTGACAATTGCGATCGAACTTGGCGTCAAATTAAAGAAACAACTCTCACGGCTACCCAAATTCTGCTTTATCCAGCTTATTTGCTTGTGCAAAGTTCCCGAATGCTGGGCCGACAGTTGCGGGAATCAAGTCACAAAGTAGATTTACCGGAACTGCAAGAATTTGGCGGCGACGAAAACCCCGATTTGCCACAAAATTGGTATCAGGGGGAAGTTTCCGAGGAAAGTTCGATCGCCGAAATTTTGCACCTAGCCGAAAATTTACTAACCTCGTCGCAAACCGCGAAAACTTTAGCCAGCTTCCCGCTGTTAATTAATCAGGGAAATACTGCTAGCGATTTACCTCCGGCAATCACTTTTAAGGGACAAATCACAAAGCATCAAACCACTTCCGTCTTAGAACATCCGCTTGCTAAAACTGAATTAAAACCGCAACCCAAAGTTGAGGGAATTGCCAGTTTTATCCCAGCCCGCACTTTAGTATTAGTCGGAAAAGAAAATCAGATATTAGATATTTTGACACCCGAACAGCAAGAACTGCTCGAAGGTCGCATAACTTGGGAAATTGCCAACGGCGGGCCCGAACGGCGGGAAATTACCCAAAAAGAATTAAAATTTAATCTCGGTTTGGAGTCGGCAGCCAAAAAAGCGCAGTTGCCGCCGATGCGTCGTTTTTGGGAATTGATGGCCTGGCTTCAGACGAGCCCGGTTGCTCTCAAAAGAAATCAGTTTGGAGAATCAATCCTCGCAGTTAAAAAATCGATCGACCGCAATGCCATCCTAGTCCAAAAAGCCCGCGCCCAGATTGAATCAAAAACCGCACAGCAGTCAATTGCGGCATCGAATTCGATCGACCACAATACCCCAAAACTAGAAACTAATTTTAACAGAAAGTTTGATCGACCCCCTAGTCCTCTCTCCTTTGTTACATTACTCGATCGCGCCGCCGTCAACCTCGAAGAATTTACCCTCCCCCCCTCGGTAAAAACAACCCCCGCACCCACAGAAAACCCCGGAGTCAAAATTGACACCTCGGGCACCGAAACCAATTTAGATTTGTCCGCCCGCGACATCCTCGAAAAATACGCTCGAAACATCGAACAAGTGATTTGGTCGTCAGTAGACCACCTCCTGGGCAAAGAAACGGCTGCCAGCGATAATACGGAGAAATCCGTCGCTATTCAGTATTATTTGAAACAGCGACAAGAACAAGAAAACACGCAAATAAGCCAAGAGGTCGATCGACCGTGGCTGAATTGGCAAGACTTATTTGGGGAACCAGCACCGCAGCATTTAATAGAGGAAAGTTCCGCGCCCGTGTTATCACAAAGCAGTCCAAAAGTCAAGCAAGAAATTGCAGAATTAGGAAAATTGTCAGAAGGTCGATCGACCGCAGTCTCAATATCCCCATACCCCGAAGCACTTCACCGCCTGCTGGGGCAGCTAAAACAGAGCTTGCTGACAAAAAGCCCAACAAGTCAACCCCAAACACCATCTGATTTATCTGATTTAGCAGTTACTCACAAAAATAGCTCTGCACTCGCAGCAGAATCAACCCCAGGGCGTGCACAGGAAACCGAAGTGCCAAAAAACACAAACCCGAACACCCGACAAAACAACCACTCTCCAGCAATCACCGCCCAAACTACCAGATACACCGCCGCAACCCCCCCCACAGCAGAAGCCAAAAATCCCAGCCCAGGCGTCCCAGCAGAAGACGACTACTTAGAAACAAAAGCAGAATCGATGGGATACATTAAGCACCCCCTAGAACAAGTGCTCGAATGGCTCGATCGAGTTATGCTGCGGCTAGAAAACATCGCCGAGCAACTCTGGAATTGGGCAAAAATCAACTTGCCCAAAATCCTCAAAAGCAAAGATAAAATTGACTAATCTTTAGCTTATGATAAAAAAGTTGCGGCAACAGCAGCAAATCAGCTCAGTATTATGCCATCTTTGGAGACTCCCACAGTGCTAACCCTCAAAATCGTAGTTAATGTAGTTGTCCTATTTTTTGTTTCCCTGTTTGTATTTGGATTTTTGTCCAATGACCCAGCCCGGAACCCCAACCGCAGAGACATGGAATAAACAAGTTATCTCGCCCGCAGAGTAGGGGCGCGCCACCGCAGCCCCTGCAACAGCCGACAAACCCGCAAAAATTAGTCGGACAAAACTTGACCTCGCACCGCCAGCGAGGTTATCTTGTGGCGAAAGCAACTTCTGAAAGCAGCCCTATTCCGGCGCACCAAAGCCACGGGGAATTTTAGATATCAGATTAATGTTTAAACAGTTGCCTTCTAGATGCAAAATTTTCAATAATTTGCACCCTATAAAATCTAAAATCTAAAATCTAAAATCTAAAATCGGATGACTTACCTGTTGTAACTATGCCCTATCCGGTACCGCCGCCAGAACCCCCTGGCATCATCTACATCGCAAAGCCAAAAAAAGTCGCCCTCACTGTCGCGGCCGGCGATGGAGACACCCTCCGCAACCCCGCAGAAATACCGGAACCAAGCCCAGATATCGTTCAGCCAGAACCCACACCGGCCCCAGAAGAACCCGCAGCCACACTCCGGGGCACCACCCCAGCCACCGACCAGCTTCCAGAAATCGCCGACCCCTTAGCTGCAGTGGAAAGCGGCGAGGCAGTGGTGGGATTTCAGCGTCAGGCCCCTGTGAGAGAACCCGAAACTGCGGAAAATCCGAAAGATTCCTCGTTTACGGCTTACCCATTGGGTTCGGTAGAAAATGCCATTGCCATTCGCAATCAAAAACGAAGCGCAGAGGCGCAGAAACAACAGGATGGGAATGTTGTCCGAAAGCAGGAAAGTTGGTATCAGACCCAAGGCCGGCAGTTAGAAGATAACTCTCCCGAACCTGCGGAGATTCCCGTTCCAGAACCCGCGCTAGAACCAGCACCCAGCGGGCAACAGCAGTTCGACATTCCCACACCAGGAACTGCCCCCGCACCCAGAACCCCCGCTGCCCCGACACCGAAACCTAAACCAGCCGCGCCGCCGGGAGTCCGCACCGCCCCTTCTCAGCGGACGGTGCCTTTTCCGGTGAGTCCGGCCGATACTATCGAAGTTAAGGCTGACAGCCAAGAATTCGACGACAAGCAGCAAATTGTCACGGCGGTTGGTAATGTCGTTGTGCGGTTCAGGCAAACTGTGATTGATGCCGATCGAGCGATCGTCAACTTAGTCACCCGCCAAGTGGTAGCATCCGGCAATGTCGCCTATACCCGCGGCCAACAAGTAGTGCGCGGTCAGCGGATGGAGTTCAATCTTGGCCTCAACAGCGGCGCAGTCGAACAAGCCAGGGGCGAAATATTCCTGCCCGCAGCAGGTAGCGAATTGACTCCCACACTGCCGACAGATATCAGTGCCGGGACGATTCTTGAACAGCCCCTGAGCGATCGAATTACCAGCCAGCAGCCCCTGCGCGGAGTCAAATCCCCCGGCGCTGCTACAGTGACTCTCGGTGGCGGTGGACAGCTAGCAGCCCCCCAAGTTACTGGTGCCGTCAACCGCATCCGCTTTGAAGCAGAACGCATCGAACTGCTACCAGACGGCGCGAGGGTAGCAACCAACATTCGGCTTACTAACGACCCGTTTTCCCCGCCGGAATTTGAATACAGGGCCCGGAGGGCGACGATTAGAAGGATTTCGCCCACGGCAGAGGAATTGGTCACAACTAAACCCCGCTTGGTGTTCGACAACCGGGTGAAAATACCCGTGTATCCCCGCAGGCAAGTGTTTGACAGCCGGCAGCAAAACGGCCCGTGTTTGACCTTTGGCTACGACGGGGGCGAAAGAGGCGGTTTGTATGCCGAGTGCGGTTTTGAGGTGTTGCAAAACGGGCCGGTGCGACTGACTCTGACACCCCAAATTTACCTGCAGCGGATCGTGGCAGAGAACGGTGGCAATCCGTTGTCTCCCGATAGCTACGGGCTGAAAGCGAGGTTGGGCGCTAGTCTCGGCCCGCGCACCAGCCTGGACGGATCGGCAATATTTCTGAGTTTTGAAAATTTCCCGAACTTGCCGGAAGACAGCTTTAGGGGCAATTTGCGCCTGCGACAGTTGATCGGCACTCACACTCTGGCAGCAGAATACAGTTATCGCGATCGGCTGTTTAACGGTTCTCTGGGCTATCAAACCGTGCAGAGCAGTCTCGGGGCAGTCCTGACTTCCCCAGTCATCCCACTCGGAGGCACGGGCATCAATCTCAGCTACCAAGCTGGGTATCAATTTATCAATGCTGACACCGATCAAGCAGACTTGCTCGAACCAGTGCGGGAAAACAACCGCGTCGATCTGGGGCGTTCCCAGCTCAGCTTTGCCTTGAGTCGCGGCTTCAACCTGTGGGAGGGCGAACCGCTGCCTCGCACTCCCACCCAGGGTTTGAGGTATACGCGGACGCCGGTGGTTCCTTTCTTGCAACTGGCCTTGGGACTCCGGGGGGTTGGAACTTATTACAGCAGTGGCGACAGACAAAATTCCCTCGCCGGCAGCGTCGGCATTCAAGGGCAGTTCGGCCATTTCTCCCGCCCTTTCCTCGATTACACTGGTTTTAACGTGACTTATACCCAGGTGGGACGGGACGGTATATCGCCGTTTTTATTCGATCGCTTAGTAGATTTGAGAGTCCTGTCTTTTGGACTTGTCCAGCAAGTTTACGGAGGCTTTCGAGTTGGATTTCAAAGTGCTATTAATTTAGAAAGCGGGGAAACAATCAGTACGAATTACACTTTAGAATACAGTCGCCGCAGCTACGCAATCATTTTGCGTTTTAATCCTGAGCGTCAAGTCGGCAGCCTGACTTTTAGAGTTAGCGACTTCAACTGGAATGGGACTCCCGAACCTTTTTCCGGGGACGCGCGAACTGTAGAAGGAGGGGTGCGTTTATCCGATTAATTCAATTTGCTAATTGGGCATTGGTCATTGGGAATTTGGAACCAACAGTCAAAAGTCAACAGAAAACAGTCAACAGTCAACAGTCAACAGATAACAGTCAACAGTCAATAGACAACAAATGACAGAAGTGACCGCAATATCTGCACAAGCAGCGGCTCTGCTGGTTCACTACGGTTTTGACCTAGGTGGCAAAAAAGCCGAGAAATTGGCGGGTGAATGGCTGACCAAGTATCCCGGCTATTGGCTGCGTTTAGCAGTGGTTGAAGCGCTTTATCAAGGCCGCTACAAGGCTGTTTCTGTGGGACAGCTATTGAGTATGTGGCATCGGATAGGTCAACCTCTCTATCATTTCAATCGCGAGTTTGAACGCTTGGTATGCAATAATTTTCCTCAAAATTTAACCGGGGAAAATGCTGCTCAACTACCACAGGAAGATATACTTTTATCTGACCCGGAATCCAAAGTAACTGCCGCAGAGTTAGATTTGCTTGGGAGCTCAGAGGCGCCACTTGATGTGGCGCTTCATGCAGAAGTCCCAAACACAGAGGCAGAGGAAACAGGAAAATTGCCCGCAGCCGACGATCGCACAAAAGAAAATACAGAATTTGTTGTATATGAAGATGTGGCTGTTACCGCCCTAGCCGATCGAGCCGAAGCCGAGCAAAAATTAGCGGACAAACCTGTGGCAAAATCATTCCCAGTTGTCAAACACACTGATTTTCATACCAAGTTAAAAGCGATTGCCAGAGAAGGCCGAAGAAAGAAGGGAGAAAGCAGAAATAGAGTTTAAACTTTGGGAACTATAGCCTTTCTCAGTAACATGAGGTGGTCATAGGGCATAGGGCATAGGGCATAATAGGGCATAGGACTCGCCCCCATACCTCACAACGCTTAAGAACCGCTATAGATAGTTATTTTTCACTTTTCACTTGGGGCACTTACTCCCATCCGAATTTCCGAACAAAAAGAAGCTTGTTCCGTACCGTTAGCTTGCTTAACAAAGCTAGTCCGCAGCCGCAAATTGGGCATGAGATACCACAGCCTTTCTTCGGCATGGAGGGTGTCTGATTCTGTAATCAATGTCAGCACGTCGTCGCCCATCACGTAGCGACTATTACCCTTGTCTTGCAACACTTTGCCTTCGCTTGGATTGTCGGGATTTGGTACGATCGCTAGTATTGTAGAACCGATTTGTTTAGCTTTGTCGCGATCGGGAATACCGTCCCAACTAATCCGAACGCTGGTTAGCCCAGTTGAAGCCGGGTTAATCGAGTGTTGTTGGCAAAGTTTGACGACTGCTGCATCGCTAGCTGTCAGTAGTTCTATTTTGAGGTCGGATTTACCGGCCTGCAATTCCCCAGAATTGAGATTGTGTACGGTACGCTGAGAAAACCATTTGCCTGCACTTAACTCGAAAAACTCGATAACATCCATGAAATTTGTCTCTAAAGTCAATACTGCTTTATTTGCGATCGTGACTTGCGCGCTATGGAGTCAGAAACCCGGTTTCTTCCTACGTACCTAGCGGTCAAACCAATGATTTTGTCTAGAAACCCGGTTTAAGAGTGCAAGTCCTTTTCTATATTTTAGAGGAAGGGGACGCACCTGCAAAGCTTTCTGAGAGCTTTGGGTGAAACAGATTGCAGATGCCGCCCTGGTACGAAACCCAACCAGGGGGACATCTGCCTCGCTGATGTGGCCGACTTGACAGAAAATTAGAGCATCCGCCATCATATTTTCGTTATAAAAAGTCTTTTTCGCACATTAAATAGGATTACGATACCTGAAATTTTTTAGCTTTGACCGAAAGCCTCCAGGATACAAGCCCCCGGATTCATCCGTCCAGAAATAAAAAACTTGTATCCGAGAAACTTGCCCCCCGAATTTATCCGTGGGGTCAAGGCTTCAATCTAAAATCTAAAATCTAAAATCGATTGACAGTGCTGATCGAGCGACCATCATCGCCCAAACACCAGCTATGTTAAGAAAAGCAACGATATATGTGAGCTTTTGTCAATTGATCGGTAAATTGGGCGTTGCTGAGTTTAATTATATTAGCGACGATTTATTGTAATCGCACTGCTTGAAAATTCTCAAAGCAGACTCCGACTAAAAAACAAGCAATTCATCGAACCATCACCAAACCGAGGACAGCAAGCCCGTAGCACATAGCATTCAAATATGTCATGCTAAGTCTAAGAGACAAGATTCTCGATCGGCTTTTCGGTAGGGTGCAGCTAGCGATCGCATACATTTAAAAAACACATCCGTAAATTTATGACCGAGTTTAAACAAGGGCTGGATAAAATGGAGCCCGCAGAACAGACGCACTACCTGGGAATCGTGCCCAGTCAGCTAGCAGCGAATTCAGACTCAGAAAAATTATACAGCTTACTAATAGATTACAACTTTATTAAAGCCAAGCTGTCAGCATCGGGAGTACAGGCGCTAATAGAAGATTACGATTTAGCAACAAGTCCCGATATTATCTCAGACAAAAAAGCCGACCAACTCAAATTAATCCAAGAAGCAATTCGGCTGTCTGCCCACATTCTAGCCACAGATAAAAGCCAACTAGCCACCCAACTAATAGCCCGCTTGATGTGCTTTGAAAGTCCAGAAATTCAAGCAATGCTAGCACAGGCACAACACCAAACAACCCCCTGGCTGCGACCGCTAACGCCCAGCTTTACCCCTCCTGGCGGGAGATTGTTGCGTACCCTCACCGGACATACAGACTGGGTACAAGCTGTAGCAATCACCGCCGACGGCAAGCGGGCAATTTCTGCCTCCTCCGACCACAATCTCAAAATTTGGCACTTAGAAACAGGAGAAGAACTTGCCACCCTAAAAGGTCATCTTACCTACGTCAATGCTGTAGCTGTCACCCCCGACGGCACTAAAGTAATTTCCGGTTCTTGGGACAATACGATTAAAATTTGGGATTTAGAAACAGGGACAGAAATATTTACCTTTGCAGGCGATACTTTTGCCGTAGAAGCAGTAGCAGTAACTCCCGACGGCAAGCGAGTAATTTCAGGTTCTTGGGATGGCAGTATTAAAGTTTGGGATTTGACAAGCAGAGAAGTAATTTTTAACTTCAAAGGTCACAGCAGTTTTGTCCAGTCCGTAGCCGTAACTCCTGATAGCAAACGGTTGATTTCCGGGTCGGGAGACAACAGCATGAAAGTCTGGAACCTAGAAACTGGAAAAGAACTTTTTACTCTCACGGGTCATGAAGACTGGGTAAAAAGTGTAGCAGTTACTCCCGACGGCGAACTCATAATTTCCGGCAGTTACGACGGAACTGTTCAAGTCTGGAGTTTGTCAGAAAGAAAGCAACTTTTCACTTTAGGAAAACACAGCAGTTTCGTTCAAGCTGTGGCAGTCAGTCCCGACGGCAAACGGGTAATTTCGGCTTCAGGTGACAAAACGCTGAAAGTTTGGAATCTGGAAACAAAAGAAGAACTTTTCACTTTTACCAATCACATCGCCCCAGTGAATGCTGTGGCTGTTACCCCCGACGGCAAGCGGATAGTTTCTGGTTCCTCTGACAAAACTCTCAAAGTTTGGCACTTAGAAAGAGGCAAAGAAAATTTATCATTTGCAGGTCACGATGACTGGGTAAATGCTGTAGCAGTGACGGCGGACGGTACGAAAGCGATTTCCGGTTCAGGAGACAACAGCATTAAAGTCTGGAATCTCAAAAACGGACAGGAAATTTTTACTATTTCTGGACACCAAGATTGGGTAAAAGCGATCGCAACTACACCGGATAGCAAGCGAGTAGTTTCGGGTTCCGGCGACAAAACTGTGAAAGTTTGGAATCTAGAAACCGGAAAAGAAATCTTTACTTTCACTGGTCATACAGACTGGGTAAATTCTGTGGCAGTGACTGCGGACGGAACGATGGCGATTTCCGGTTCGGGAGACAAAACTATTAAAGTTTGGAGTTTAGAAACAGGAGACGAACTTTTTACTTTTTCAGGTCATGAGGACGGGATAAAAGCTGTGGCAGTTACTCCCGACAGCAAGCGGGTTATTTCGGCTTCCGGCGACCAAACTCTGAAAATTTGGAGTTTGGGAAAAGAAAAGAATATTTTGGCAAATTTATGGAATTTAGCCGTCAAAAATCTACTTTTTACTCTCAAAGGTCATGAGAGTTTTGTGAATGCTGTGGCAGTTACGGCGGATGGCAAAGGGGCGATTTCTGGCGGGCGGGAACACAATTTGAAAGTTTGGGATTTGTCAAGTAGAAAAGAAGTTTTTACTTTGGTAGGTCATGCTGATGCGGTAACATCTGTGGCGACTATGGGAACAAAGGCAATTTCTGTTTCGGACGATAATACTCTCAAAGTTTGGGATTTGTTAAGTCGAGAAGTAATTGCTAGTTTCAGGGGAGATAGTGCTTTGAAAGCTTGCGCTATTGCACCTGATGGGGTGACAATCGTAGTGGCGGAAGCTTCGGGACAGGTGCATTTTTTGAGGTTAGAAGAGGGGAAATAGTCATCAGTCATTAGTTATTAGTTATTATGCCGATCGCACTTTTGCTAAAATTTAAAAGTGCGATCGCCCTTTTCCCAATCTAGTTTACAATTGTTCCGGGTCAATTCCCATCGCTCGCAGTCTTTCTGCCAGTAAAGCAGCCCGCTGTTCGGCTTGTTCTGCCCGCTGTTCGGCTTGTTCCAAGCTGCGAGAAACCTCCTCATAACTTGTAAACGGTGGACCGTCAGGGCGATAAATTTGCCACTCTTCACCTGCCGCTCCTCTGTGGAACAGGTGTCCCGTTTGTGAATTCCTGCAATTCATTAAAAAAATCTCATTCACAGGCGGGGCGCATCGAAAATAGGGCAGACACCGCCCGCCCTACAAAACTACTTCCTCAGCAACTTCACCCCGCGAATCGAATAATCCAAAAGCTCAATTGGGTGCATTAAAGTAACTGTTTTTCCCTGCAACTCCAAATGCTTCTTAATTTGCAAAGAACAACCCGGATTAGAAGAAGCAATCAACTCCGCCCCAGTATTCAGCAAATTCTCCACCTTTTGCACTCCCAATTCATCAGCAATCTCCGGCTGAAGCATATTGTAAACCCCCGCACTCCCGCAGCACAAAGCCGCATCCACAGGTTCTTTTAACTTCACCCCCGGAATTTGTTGCAGCAACTGACGCGGCTGCAAACTAATCTTTTGCCCGTGCAACAAATGACAAGCATCCTGATAAACAATTGTCAAATCTCCGTCAATCAAAGGATTGAGTTTCGCCGTAATTCCTGCACTTGCCAAAAACTCTTGCACGTCCTTAACATTAACAGCAAATTTTTCAGCTTTCTCCCGATAATCAGGGTCATCTGCTAAAATATGACCGTATTCTTTCAAAGTGTGGCCGCACCCAGCAGCGTTGATAATCACAAAATCAACGCCAGTATTTTCAAAGCTATCAATCATTTGTCTCGCCAAAGCTTTTGCCTGTTCCGCTTGGCCTTGATGTTCCGGCAAAGCAGCACAGCATCCCTGACTTTTAGGAACCACAACCTCGCAACCGTTAGCCGTCAAAACACGCACAGTAGCTTCATTAACTGGCGAAAATAACAGCCGCTGGACACAGCCTAAAATCACGCCGACTCGATAGCGTTTCTCCCCTTCTGCCGGAATTACCTCTGGTAAATTATCCCGGAAAGAATCGACAGTAACTTTCGGCAAAATTGATTCCATCGCAGCCAAGCGGGGAAATACTTTTTTCAGCAAACCTGTTTTGCGGACAAGTTTTGGCAGTCCTAATTTTTGATAAATAAACAGCGGTACAAGCAAAGGTCGCAATCTGTGAGGATAAGGGAAGAGATTAAAAATCAGAGTGCGAATTACATTGTCCGAAAAAGTGCGTTCCTGATTTCTAGTAACTTGGTGGCGCGTTGCGGAAATTAATTTGTCGTATTGAACTCCAGAAGGGCAAGTTGTAACGCAGGCTAAACAGCCCAAACAAGTATCAAAATGCTGGGAGGTTGCTTCGTTTAATGGTGCGTCGCCTTCGTTGATTGCATCCATTAAATAAATGCGGCCTCTGGGCGAATCCATTTCTTTGCCGAGTACGCGATAACTTGGACAAGTTGACAAACAAAAGCCGCAGTGTACGCAAGTATCGATTAATTTCGGATCGGGCGGATTGTTGGCGTCGAAACCGGGGATTTCGAGGGTTTGTAAGTGGGGATTTTGTGCTAGAAAATTGCTTTCTTTGGCAGGTCTTAAATCGTCGCTGGGAACTTGAGATTTTTCTGAAGTTTGCATATATATATTACCTAATTGTTTTTCTTCGTACCCAGAACTTTAGTCAGTTTAATGGAATTTAGGCAGAAGCTTTATCTGTAGGTTTGCCGCGCGAAAAATTCCGCTAGAAGTAGCGTGTAAAACCACTTTTTACAGAAGTCCTGAACGAATCAAGTCCTGACTACAAACTTTAAACTAAATAGCTGGTAAAAGTATAGTCATTTATAGGCATGGGAGGCTTCAAGTCCCTCCCCCTTCACTTTTACTTTGAGCGGATTAACCCGCCTCGGCTGAACTACGCAGCTCCCTATCCCATAGCTGAAGGCATTTGGGATTGCTTTTCTGAGGATGTTGTACGAAGCGTTGATATCAGAATTAATTAACTGACCAGTCGATGTTTTGTACAAACCTCGCTTAATACGCTTACCAGTAAACATTGGCTCTTTTTCTGTTTTCCCGTAGACAGGGATTGGGTCTAGACCCACGAAGTTTGCCCGCGATGTGTAGGATTCTTCCTGCACAATTACTGTGATTCCCACCAACCGAGCTTTGTACTCCAACATTTCAATTAATCGAGAGTGAGGAATACTAACAAAGTTTTGGTTGGTTTGCTTCCCTAGATCAATTTCAGTTTTCCACTGTGCATTCTTGCCAATTACTAGCGTCCCAATTTGTTTTGTATTTAAAATCGCAACAATCACACGACTAGCATGATGCAAGTAATTATCAACTTTCTGATTGCGACAGCGAGTTAATCGCTGAATCCTGGGTGAGGTTTGACGATTCCCTTTTAACTGGGATTGTAATCGGGATTTGCGTTTGTTATAGAACTGGTTAATCGATTTTAATGGTCGCCCGTTAATCAACAAAGGGATAAATCCCGGCTGATTTGAAGTTAACGCCACTAAATTATCCAGTCCCAAATCAATACTAGCTACAGAGTTGGCATTGCCAAGGGTGGACTCCGGTTCACTTCGACTACGCTCAGTACAAGCATCATAAATCACCTCAATTACATAGGAATCACATTTCGGAACCAGTCTAACTTGACAAATCTGGTTGGGATTGACTTGGGTTTTAATTGAAAGTTCAGTGCCGGAAAGTTTAATGATTCCTTTCTTCAACTGTTTGCTGCTAATTGCTTGAATCGTGTAGACGAGAAGATTTCGCCCTTTAGTCTTATCTTTGTACTTTGGCAATTTTGGGCGACCCGTGAATTTTGAAGAGTCAGCTTTGTAAGCTTTAACGGTTTCAAAAAACGATTTCCAATTCTTGTCTAGCACCATCAAGATTTGCTGACTTACTTTAGCAGGCAAAGCCTTATATGCTTCGTGAGACTTCATCAATCGGTTCATTTCGTTGTAATTTACATAGCCCCACCCATAAATAAAACTCTGACGAATGACGTAATTGGCGGCATTGTAGAGGTTTTTGGACTTGAAAGCTAGTTCGTCTATTTGGGCGAAACGGTGTTCCGTTGATTTAATGATGTGCCTCTCTGTTAGTTGCATTTGAGACTTGCGTTTTTTGGGCTATGCGTATTCCTTATTCAACACTCACAACAATATAATACCATTATTGCTTATAAACTCAATGAAGTTTTACAATACCGCTTATAAAACGATGGGGGCTCAAAATATTTTCCGGGTCAAACTGCTGTTTAATCCGGCGCATTAAATCGATCGCACTTCCAGTATAGCCCCAAACATCTAACTCTTGCTTGATGTCGGTCGGCGCTACTAAAACAGTCAGAAAACCGCCTTTCGCTTCGCACCCTCTGCGTACCTGCAACAACCTGTCCGCCGTCGCATTCTCAAACCGCACAACCCCCAAACCGCTGCCTGCATGAATCCAAGCGTCCTGTACCGGCAATTCGTTAATGGCCGTTACAGCTTCCGACGGTCTGATTCCTATTTTGCAAATAATTGCCGACTTTGTGCCAGAATCCCACATAGTTTCTGGCAATCTTTGCCATAACTGATGCTCATCATTTTCGCAGCAGCTAGTGCCTTGTAAACCCAACTTTTCGCCAACTTCCAGCAAGCGGGCTGATTGTTGTTTAACACTTTCTGCGATACTTTGAAATCTGACGATTAATCCCGTGCCCTTTCCTAAGCCTAATTTTGCGACTAATTCAGGTGACAGCAAATCAACGGCTGTTGGTGTCAAAGCAGAGGATAATAAGATTTGAGCCGTTTGGGACAAAGCATTAGTTTCCCCTGTCAGCACTACGGTTCCCGATGATTCAGGCAGCGGATAAACTCGGAAAGTTACTTGAGAAATGACCCCCAATGTGCCGTAAGCACCAGTAAACAGTTTCATCAAGTCGTAGCCGGCGACATTTTTAACAACTCGACCCCCGGCTACCGCAATTTTACCGTCCGATCGCACAAAGGTAATTCCCAACAGCAAATCGCGCACCCCGCGATAGCGATGCCGCAAGGAACCCGCATCAGCAGTAGCGACAATGCCGCCCAAAGTTACCTCTTGCGGATATGCTGGATCGATCGGCAAAAATTGACCTGCCGCAGCTAAAATTTGCTGCAAATCCGCAAACTTCATTCCCGCTTCCGCAGTCACCGTTAAATCGCCCACAGCGTGTTCTACAAGCCGATTGAGGCGCGAAGTGCTGACAGCCACAATCCCCCCTGCATCAGGATATCCCCCTAAATCCCCCTTAAAAAGACCCACTTTGACAACATCTTGCTCCCCCCTTGGTAGGGGCGGTGCCCCCGTGCCCGCCCTGGGCTGGGGGGGATCGGAGTCGAATTTAACTAAACCGCCCCAATCAAGTTTGCTGCCACTGCCACAGGGCAAGACGGCACAGCGATTTTGCCCAGCCCAAGCAATGACAGCCGCCAGTTCTTCCTGAGTATTCGGGTAAACGGTACAATCTATTTTCGTGTCGGGGGCAACTGCTTTTTCTACTCGTTCTTGCCAAAATGGCTCTGTATCTTGCCAGCGACAGATGCCAGCAGTCCCGACAATACTTTCTAATTCTTGTATGCTTACGTAATTTTCGGTAGAAAAAGATTTCATCAAGGTTATGAGACGCCCGGTAAAAAAAATTATCAAAACACTGCCTAAAACCATTAAATATTAATACGGGCCCGATATTCAAAACATGAAAAAACAAATGTCTCAAAACCGACTTTCTGTGGGAATTACCGGTCTCAACGAAGTGATTGGCGGCGGCCTAATTCCTCAACGCTCTTATTTAGTGCGCGGGGGCCCCGGTACTGGCAAGACTACACTGGGCTTTCACTTTTTGGCAGCAGGTGTGGCTCTGGGAGAAACGCCCCTGTTTATTACTTTAGGAGAACCGGAAGCGCAATTGCGGGCCAATGCCACAAGTCTCGGTTTTGATATGGAAGCGATGGCGTTCCTCGATTTGAGCCCATCGTCAGAATTCTTTACAGAAGTTCAGACTTATGACATTTTCTCCCCCTCCGAGGTTGAGCGAGAACCGACTACACAAAAGATTATCGAACAGGTACGGGCGCTCAAACCTGATCGGGTGTTTTTGGACGCGATAACTCAATTTCGCTACTTAGCTGCGGATGAGTTTCAGTTTCGCAAGCAAGTTCTGTCTTTTCTGCGCTTTTTGGTGGAAGGGGGGGCGACGGTGGTATTCACCTCCGAAGGCACATCAAGTGTTCCAGACGACGATTTGCAATTCATCAGCGACGGAGTAATTTATTTAGAACTGCGCCCTGAAGGACGCGCTGTGTCTGTCACCAAGCTGCGAGGCTCTAACTTCCGCAGCGGCCGCCATTCGCTGCGCCTGACTCAGGCTGGTATGGAGGTATTTCCGCGATTGCTGCCAGACAATTATCAGCAGGATTTTGTTGCGGAAGCGATTTCTTCTGGGGTTCCAGAAATCGACGAACTACTGCACGGGGGACTGGAACGGGGGACTGTGACGGTGATTAGCGGGCCTAGCGGCGTGGGTAAAACGACGGTGGGGGTTCAGTTTATGAAGGAAGCCGCAGGAAGGGGGGAACGATCGGTAGTTTACATTTTTGAGGAGTCAAGTTCTACTCTGCTGAAGCGCTGTGAATCAGTTAACATCCCGGTTGGGGCGATGATGGGGCAAGGAAGTCTTTCGGTGATACCTGTGGAACCTTTGCTCTACTCGCCAGATCAGTTTGCCTGTATGGTTCGCCAGGAGGTGGAGCAGGAAAAGACGCAGATTGTGATGATTGACAGTATTTCTGGCTATCAGCTTTCGATGCAGGGGCAAGATTTGGTGAACAATTTGCACGCTTTGTGCAAGTATCTGAAGAATATGGGAGTCACCGTTATCTTGATTAATGAGGTAGAAGCCATTAGCGGAGATTTTCGGCTGACCGAGATCGGGATTAGCTATTTAGCGGATAATCTTCTGTTTATACGCTATCTGGAACGCCAACTGCATAATAGGACAGAAATCCGCAAGGCGATCGGAGTAATTAAAAAACGAGTCAGCAATTTCGAGAGAACTCTGCGAGAACTCGAGATTACTCGCTACGGCATCAAAGTCAGCAAACCGATAGCGGGGCTGCGGGGCATTTTGAGTTCGGCGCCGGTGTGGATTGAGGGGGAAGCTGATCAAGATTGAATCGGGGTTTGTCCTGCTGTTTTGGGGCAAGTGCAGCTAATTTTGGAGTCGTGAATCTACTAATGAGTAGGGCGCGCAGCTCACCACTACCTGTAGGGGGCGCACCGCGCACCTCACCACTAGCCTAAGTTCTGGAAAACTTAAATATATTGGTAAATTTGTGTATTTTTCGACTTTTATAGCAGTTTTCACTTGTATGAAATAGAGTAGGGCACAGGGCGCGGAGCCGTGTCCTGTGTCAGATCATCTGTACTTCACTCAACTGAAAACCAATGTAATCCCTCGCCGAAAAGTAAGCTAATACCAGATAAAAAAAGAATCCAACTTTAGGCCACATCCCAACCCATATATAATCAGTCACTACCCATTCTAAAATCTAAAATCTAAAATCTAAAATGGTATAACCCGTATTCAAAGGAAGCTGATAGATGAATGAAAACTCAATAATTTTAGCCGTAGACCGCAATCATCGAAACTTGGAACTATTAGCACAATTTCTGAATAAAGAAGGATACCAGATGATCGCGGCTTATAACTTTGAAGATGTTGCACAAGCTATCAGTCAGCCTGCTAGGATCGGGATGGCTTTAGTAGATATTTCTGGTTTCGATCGCCGGATTTGGGAGTGCTGCGAACAACTGCGAAATCACCAAATCCCTTTTCTGATACTCTCGCCCAAACAAAGCGCTGCCATTCAGCACGAAAGCCTCTGCCACGGTGCTCGGAATATGTTGGTAAAACCTTTGATCGTTAGAGATTTGCTGGGAATTGTGCACACATTGCTAGGAGAATCTGCGTGAGTCAAATTTTATTGCTTGTCGAACAGAAAGAAAATCGCCGCTTGTTATTAGAATGGTTAGCTGTTTACTATGAGGTATTGCTGCCAAACTCAACAGAAAATAGTGAGGAGTTTTTACCATTTAATCAATCTTTTGACCTGGCGATAATTGACGGTATTTCCCTGAAACGCCACTGGGAATGGGTAGCCGCCCAAAAACAGGCAGAACAACCGGTATGCTTGCCTTTTCTTTTGATTACATCTCGCTCGGATGTAGGAATGGCAACGCAATTTATTTGGCAAAGCATTGACGATTTGATTATCGCTCCGATCGAGAAGATCGAATTGCAAGCACGGGTGGAGATTTTGCTGCGTTCGCGCCAGTTGTCTTTAACTCTCAAATTGTCTCACGACCAACTCGATCGCACTCTGCAAACAGCCCAAGAACTCAACGAGATGAAAACTTCTTTGCTGTACATGATTGCCCACGACGTTCGCAATCCTTTGAATTTCATCATCGGCACTACACAACTTCTTAGCAAGTACAAGTTGACATTAACACAGGAGAAAACCCAAGAACTTCTAGACAAAACTCAAGCCGCCGCAAAAGGCATAGATTTGTTATTAGATGATGTGCTGTTGCTGGGGCGTGTTGAGTCTGGAAAAACCGGGTTTTCCTTGCTACCGATAGATTTAGCAAAGTTTTGTAATGAGTTGGTAGGGGAATTTCAGAACAGCCTGAAGTTGAAACCTGAAAATGACCGGGTGACGCTGATTTTTGTAAATCACAATCCATCCGCGATGGCGTGTTTGGAGGTAAGCTTACTCCGGCGAATTCTGGGCAATTTGCTGTCCAATGCTATTAAGTATTCTCCCCCAAATACCGAAGTAATTTTTGAATTAAAACTTACTGAAACCGAGGCTATTTTTTCAGTACAGGATGCAGGAATTGGCATACCTGTCGCCGACCAAGAACGGTTGTTTGATTCATTTTACCGGGCTAAAAATGTCGGTCGAATTCCCGGTACTGGACTGGGGCTGAGCATTGTTAAAAAATGCGTGGACTTGCACGGTGGCGAAATTACTTTGACCAGTGAAGAAGGGGTTGGCAGTACATTTACAGTAACGCTGCCGATCGCAAAACCTGGAAAAAACCAAATCTCGCCTGCAACGGTTTAAACTAAATGCAGGGATTTGGGATAGTCATCGATGAATGTGACGCCTGGGTGAGGCTATAGGTGATAGTGTGACCATGAGATGTATCCTCAAAAAACTGATAACAGCCGATCGTCAAGTGATGAAATTGATCAGCGTCGTTCCAGAAGTGATCAACGAGCGGGATAACTGGCGATCGACGAGCGGGAGAATTGGCGATTGTTCGTCAAAGCTCGATCGGCACCGTAATAAATGTTGAACCCACCCAAAAATAATGAGATACTATACAAAACTTATCCCCAGGTGTCAGAATTTATATTTGTGAAAAAAAGCGACCCAACAACCGTCACATCTTAGAGGATCTGATGAGTATTTTAACACTTTAAAAATGGTTAATCAACTCTTTTATGAATTATTGTCGGACTACAATCAATCAAGAGTTGAAGAGCGATCGCATGAGCTTTCAGGCGGACAGTCCAACTCTTCAACAATTAATGGTTGAAACCTGATGTCTCCAGGTTCAATCGCCACTCTTCTCCACCAAGCTGGCAACAAGAGCAGCCAAAACTTACCCACAGACACAGAACGCTGCTCGCGAACAAAAACCAAGGGCAGGAGAGCCGCCAGTCGTAAGACGGCTGAGAGGGCAAACACCCCTGGCAAGCCACCGAGATTGGTCAAAGTAGCGATAAAGCCACCAAGGGTGATTCCCATTGCCCCAGTGACACCAGGAACCGCAGCTGCGATCGCAAAGTATATCGACTGATTACGTAGTGGTGTCACCGACATCATGAGATTACCACTGCACAGGTCGATCGCCGCCCACGTTGCACCGCCGATGATGTGCAACAGCGGGAACCAGACCCATAGGAAAATTGGAGCCGTTCCAGCTTCTAGCCAGAGCAGAGGGGTCAGAGCCACCAAGATTCCCACTACTATCATGATCGGGCGGTTCCCAACCCGGTCAGCCAGTTGGCCCCAAAAAACCAGCATCAGCAAGTTAGCACCAGCACCTAAGCTGCTATAGAGCGTTACCACGCTGACATCTATCTTTAGGTCATCCAGCAAGTAAAGGTTAAAGAAGGGCGCGCTGACGTTAACGGCAAAGCTCCATAGACCCGAGTAAAGCAAAAACTTTAAAAAATTGGCTTCCTTGAGAAAGCTAAAAATTGGCCCTGTGGATGATTTTTCGCCTGTATCTAAATGCGTGACGTGTACAAGCTTGGGGTTCACATCGGTCATAAAGAACTGACAACCTAGACTGATGAGGCCAAGCACAATTCCTAAAACCAAGATGGCACTGTAACCTTGGAGCTTTCCACCGGGCCAGTTCGATACCGCTAGAGCCAGCAACGGCACACCAATGAGATTCGTCAAGCTGACAGCACTATTGCGAAAGCCAAAATACCGCCCGCGCAACCGCTGAGGTACTAACGCCGCTAACCAGCTCAAGAAGGAAGCACGACCTAAAGATTCTAAGACTTGACTTACCCAGATGATTGCCAATGTCAACTGCACTAGCTGATGTTGGGCCAGATGAAATGAGCCTCCCCACCAAAGGGCTGGCACGAGAATCAGCCACAGCAGTCGGGACATTCCGAAAATCCAGAAGGAATACCAGTGGCGGCTCTGTGTTCGGTCTCCTATATAAGCTCCGAACGGTTGGAGCAAATTTACCAGTTGAGGAATGGAGGCGAGCATACCAATTTCCACTGGACCAGCCCCCAAATCGAGCAAGAAATTACTGAGCAACGCGCCGCCGATGATGCTGTAAAAAAGCGTAGCAAATACACCGTCCAAAGTTAGTGCTCTGAGGCTTGACCGAGTTTCCGGTTTGGAAAGTTTTAGAGGTCGATTGGTCAGAAGTACCGTCTCTGGTAAGGCTATATCCTCTTGGATTTCTTCCTGAAGAGGGAGAGGATTCGTTCCTACTAAGCTGTATTCTTTTTCTTGTTTTTCGAGCATACTGGATAGCCAATAGATAAGCTGTGTAGCAGCTTAATTGTATAATATAAGATTAAGTATTTTAAGGAGCACAGCCATAGAGGTCAGGTAAAAATCCTCAGTATAAGAACCCCAAAGAAAGATTACTTCAAAAAATAAAATAAAATAAGACGATCCAACTTAGATAAAAGAAATTAATTTTATTAATCAGTGATGGAAAATTGTCAAGAAATAGCTAATTTTTGAGAAATTTTCTATGCGACATTAGCTTACTGCATGGTTCATCGCGATCCAGATAAAATAGAGAAATTTTCCGATGGAAGAAGTCAAGGGAACTTGGGGAAAGCCACCTCTGAGTAGGAAAAAATGTTGCTAAAAATAATGAGGATTAAATCAAAGTTCTAAAGGAGCAAGGGCGCTCAATAACTCTTCTAGGATAAATCGCAACAAAGATTGAGTTGCTAATATTAAACCTAATCGGGATTGGGCGAGTTTTGGCTGTCTTATTTTGACTTCTCCCCAAATTCGGCAGTGGGTGTAAAAAGTCTGAAATGCTTCGCTCAAACTACTGGCTAATTTGAAATCATTGACAGGTTTTTCGCGGTTTTTTACCTCAAAAATAGGATATATATTGTCTAGCACTGTTAACAGTTGCGATATTAAACTGCGTTCGGCTGGATGCACTAATCGCAGTCGATCGCCCTCGTCAATCCAAGGGATAGGATTTGGACTTGCCAGCGACCAAATTTGTGGCGCTGTAGTGACATCTGGCTGGGCGAGCACAATTATGCGATCGCGGTGGGCCATTCGCAGCAGGGAACAGCAGCGCGCGTGGCTGTACTGAATGGGAAACAGTCGATCGGCACACATAACAGGAGATAATATTCTAGATTCGGGAATTGGGAGGTTCGTTTGAGCTAAACGTTGCAACCAGACGGCTAAACCTGCATCAGTCAACTCCAGCTCAATAATTCCCGCCGGCGCGACTTTAACGGCGAAATCTGGGTAGCACAGCGGTTCGAGAGTTTCGGCCAACTCGGTCGCAATTGTCTGCGGTGTCTGCTGCCAAGTTTTAGCCAATTTCAGGGCGATCGCAGACACGTACAGCACCCGGGCGCTATCTTTACTCCGATTTAACGGAAATATTGCACCATTCTCAATTACTTGTTTAGCAAGAGGCATCTTGCCTGTTCCACAAGAAAATTCATCTCTTGTGGAATGGGCATCTTGCCCGTTCTTGAGAATGGTGTCACCTATGAGATTTAATGGAATTTTCCCTAGTGCCTCTTGCTGGGCGATCGCGCTTTGGAACCTGGAAAGCAAGAAACACTTCACTGTAACTTCCGGGCACTGCTCCATACTTGCTGTATCCATATCGGCTCATCCTACCGTAAGAGCAACGATCGACTGTTACCACTTCCACTGTTCTTGTACGTTAAACTGCTGATGTCAGAGATAGTCGATCGGCTCCCCCGATCGGCGCTAAATCGAATTAATACGTTTTCTAGCGATTTTTTTGCTAAATATACAATAATTTACGACAAATTTTTTGCTGAACTCTACCATTTTGATGTATTTTTTGCTACATTGAATTTTTCGGTAAAACTAAGAAAAGTCAGCACAGTTAAGAAGCGTGCAAGCTCGCTCGGGGGTTGGTTGTCTCACTTGGTATCGCATTGCTGGCAAAAGCTGTTTTTCTCACTATTACACTATTAAATATATCCCAGAGCCTCACTTATGCAATCAACTTCCACACATCTAGAGACTATCGATCGACCTTTTATCACTTGGCAGCGAATTATCGACTGGGCCCAGGAACACTACCGCTGCCGGACTTTTAGCAAAGACGAGCGGATTCCGGCAAGACCCGGACTGCTCTATTTAGTCCAGAAAGGTTCTGTGCGGCTCGTAGGCAGCGCTCAAGTTAGCGCCGCAGCGGCAAAGTCAAAATCCGCTGACAAAACTACAGAAGAAGCTTTTTTGGGCTTCGTCGGTGCCGGTCAGCCCTTTGAACTCGTTGCTCAGTCTCCGTTTACTCTCCAAGCTTACGCTCATGCCGATCAAACTCACGTAGTGTGGATGTATTGGCACGACTTGGATAATTGGCCTCACTTTCGTAGAGAAATTTTGGATGCGTTTCGTTACCAACACCAGCGGAAACTGCTCTGGCTGAGCACTTTGGGACAGCGCCGGACGATCGACCGACTGTTGGGGTTTCTCACTTTGTTGATCGAGGAGTTCGGCGAACCTTACGTAGGTGACGACGAACCAGAGGTGGTTCGGGGCTACCGGCTGCCTTGGACTTTGACGCACGCTCAAATTGGCAGCGCAATCGGCTCAACGCGGGTGACGGTGACGCGGCTGATGGGTAAGTTGCGATCGAAAGGTTTGATTAATACTGAGGATGATAATTTAATCTGTTTGCCGGCTAAGTCTAACCCCCAAAAGACAAAAAACCAAAAGCAGGACGTAGAAGATTCCTTGGAAGATTCCCTGGAAGATGAAGATTCCCTGGATGATGAAGATTCCCTGGATGATGAAGATTCTCTCGAATAATCTGCATAAAATCCGGCGGGAAATTGCTAACAAACAGCGCGTCACGATTAGTTTTGGGCAGTCGCGCTCGATCACTCGACAGTGTAGGATGAATTGTGTAAAATTTTCCCGTTCTTGAAAGGTGCGACTGACAATGACCGATGACAAGCAAAAATCTTCAATCCCGAACAATCAGCAACGGGTGGTATTCTGCGACTTTGACGGCACGATAACTGTTGAAGAAACTTTTGTGGCAATGCTCAAGCATTTCGCACCGGAACTGTCGTCTCAACTGATGCCTGAAATATACGCTAGAAGGCTGAGTTTGCGATCGGGAGTGCGGCAGTTACTAGAGTCTATTCCCTCGGAACGTTACGGGGAAATTGTGGAATTTTCTAGGGGAAAGCTGATGCGGCCGGGATTGTTGGAATTGCTGGATTTTTTGGACGAGAAAAAGGTAGATTTTGCGATCGTTTCCGGCGGTCTTCGGATTATGGTAGAGACGGTAATGGGCGATTTGGTAAAGCGGGCGAGCGTTATTTACGCTGTGGATGTGGACGCTAGTGGCCCTCGCTTGCAAGTCAATTCTGAGTTTGAAGGAGATGAAGAATTGGTGTCTAAGGTGCGGGTGATGGGCCAGCACCCGGCCGAGGAACAGGTGGCGATTGGAGATTCGCTGACGGACTTTAATATGGCTTTGCAGGCTTCGTCGGTGTTTGCGCGCGATCGGCTTGCCGAGTATCTAGACGAACAACAAAAGCCTTATACTAAATGGGATAATTTTTTTGACATTTTGGAAAATTTGTCCCAAAAATGGAATTGAAACTATCGCCTTTCTCAGGTAATATAAATTCCGTTTGCCTCGGTATTGTATGATGTTAAATTTTGTAGGGGCGGGTTCACCAACAATAAATTGCCCATAATAAACAATATAATAAACCCGCCCCCGTGCAGATAAGTCCGATGCTACCGAATTTGATATAAGGTGTGTACGGATTACCCTACGTTTAGATAGGCCAGCACAATTTCTATTAACGCAAAAAGTAGATTAAAAACTGAGGATTTGTAAAGAATGAGTGGCGATTTAAGATCAGATTTAATTGCAGCAGCCAAACATTTTTACGATCGCGGTTGGATGGTTGGGACTGCTGGTAATCTTTCAGCCCGCTTACCCGATGGCAGTTTTTGGATTACTGCTAGCGGCCGTGCGAAAGGGCAGTTAACTGAACAAGATTTTATCAGAATGAGCTCAGACGGCGCAATTGTCGAGCAACCTGTTGCCGACAGCCGCCCTTCGGCCGAAACCAGCATTCATTTAGCCGTTTACAATTGTTTTCCAGACGCTAAAGCTTGCTATCACGTCCACTCCATCGAGGCAAATTTAGTTTCTCGGCTGACTGTAGGAGATGCAGTGCCTTTACCCGCGATCGAAATGCTGAAAGGTTTGGGGGTGTGGGAGGAAAACCCGCAAGTGTCGATACCCCTCTTTACAAATTATTTAGAAGTCCCTAAGATAGCCAAGGAAATTTGCGAATTCTTTGCCATTTGTGCGCCCTCTGTACCCGCTTTGTTAATTCGCGATCACGGCATCACAGTCTGGGCAGACTCGCCAGCCGCTGCCTACAATTACGTAGAAATTGTAGAATACATTTTTCGCTATACGATCGCAGCCCGCCAATTAAATTTAGATTGAAGATTTGATAGTAGAGATTGAGCTGTGCATGAATTCCGAGGCTTAGGAATTTGAAATTAGGAAACGAGCAAACGTCCAAAATAGACAACATTTATGGCTAAATATACCAGGATTTTATCGATAGATGGAGGCGGAATTAGAGGAATTATTCCCGCGCAAGTTTTAGTTAGCGTTGAGTTAAAGCTGCAACAAAAAAGTGGCAACCCAGATGCGAGAATAGCTGACTATTTTGATTTAATCGCCGGCACGAGTGCGGGAGGAATTTTAACTTGCATCTATTTGTGTCCCGATGCCGAAAATCCCAGCAGGCCTCGGTGGGCGGCCCAAGACGCTGTTAATTTTTCGATTAAGAGTGGCCGCGACGTTTTCCAGACTTCATTGTGGCAAAAAGTCAGATCTCTAGATGGTTTGAGAGATGAGAAATATCCCAGCGATCCCTTAGAAAAATTATTTTGGGAAAATTTTAGAGATTACAAACTCAGCGAACTGCTAAAACCTTGTTTAATTTCCAGTTACGACATCGAAAGGAGAAAAGCTCACTTTTTCGATCAAATAGATGCTAAAAAAGGTCCAGCAGAAGACTATTTTATTAGAGATATCGTCAGAGCCACATCGGCAGCTCCCTCTTATTTTGAGGTTTCTAAAATCTACTCGTTTAGCAATGAATGCTATGCTTTAATTGACGGGGGAGTATTCGCAAACAATCCGGCACTTTGTGCCTATGCAGAAGTTAGAAATAAATTCAGAATTCCTGACGATAGCCCCGAAAAAAGCCCGACAGCCAAAGATATGGTAATTTTATCCTTGGGAACTGGAGAAGCTCAGAAAAAGTTTCCCTACGAAAAAGTTAAAAATTGGGGTCAAGTTGAGTGGGTTGAGCCTTTAATTAATATCATGATGACGGGAGTTGCGGAAACTGTAAATTATCAACTCATCCAAATTTATGATGCGGTTGAAAGACCGAATCAATATTTGAGAATTACTCCCGATTTGAGCCATGAACAACCGCTGCAGATTGATGATGCCTCGGAAGAGAAAATATCAGACCTGCTGAGAATTGGCAAAGAGCAAGCTGACAAGAATAATGAACAGTTGGATAAGTTTATCGACTTATTACTTGCGGAGTAGTCCTAGGGTTTTAGATTTTAGATTTTAGATTGGGAAATGAGTGATGATTACCACAGAATCAATCACTGCCAATCAAAAATCTAAAAAGGTAGAGTAAACCAACCGCAGGGCAGGCAGACTGAAAATATATGTTGACAAATCGTGCAATAATTGCTGTAGGATTGCCGAAAATCTCTATGTGGCAGTGCCTCGCCCTGTTTGCAATTAATCGCGAGCCCTCCGTCATTGGTTAAAAAAGACCAAGAAAAGTACGATCGACATTTAGATGAAACCTTCAATAACAGGTGGTTTCAGCGTTTTTTTGTGACGTTGTTCCTGGGTGGCCAAGTTCTGCTACGCATACTCCAAGGCAAAATTGACAGCCGCAAAATCATGGAACATTTAGTCACAGTAGGCCTGGATTCTTTCCGATCCGTGCTACTAATAGCCTTTTTTGGGGGCATGATTTTTACATTTCAATCAGCCAGAGAATTGGTACGCTTTGGGGCGGTTGGGGCTATGGGAGGTGCGTTTGCTGTGGCATTTTGTGGCGAATTAGCACCACTTTTAACAGCGGGCGTGGTGGCGGGACAAGTCGGTTCCGCTTTTGCGGCAGAGATAGGAGAAATGCAGGTGACGGAACAAATAGACGCCCTGTATATGTTGAGGACAAATCCGGTTGATTATTTAGTAGTGCCGAGGGTGATAGCTTGCTGCATCATGCTGCCGATTTTAACAATTTTTGCAGTAGCAGTGGGGATTTTGGGCGGGCTATTTGTAGCGGTTGATTTTTATAATTTGGAACCATCGGTATTTTTGGAATCGGTGCGGACTTCTTTGGGGCCTTGGGATTTAGTAACTGTGGCGATTAAGAGTTTTATTTTTGGGTTAATAATTGCCCTTGTCGGTTGCGGTTGGGGATTGACGACGGTGGGCGGAGGGAAAGGAGTAGGTCAAGCTGCAACGGCTGCGGTGGTGACTTCGTGGGTGTTTATTTTTGTGGCGGATTTGTTTTTATCGCTGTTGATGTTTTACGAGTTGGGGATTATGAGAAGTTGATAATCTTGGCGATTATAGCAGGAGTCAGGAGTCATTCGATTTTAGATTTTAGATTTTAGATTTTGGATTGACCCCAGGGATAAATGCGGGGGCTTGAGGATTTTATATTTGAGATTTTGGATTGATTCCATGGATAAATCACGTGGCGAGTACCATCAAGAAATTCTTGGTCAAGATGCTTAAATATTAATGATTTGAACAATCATCAACGCCCTACGCCGCCAATGCCATTGCTATAAAATCAACATAAAGATTTTTTAAACCACAGATGAAGGCAAATAAACGCTGACGCAATTTTATCAGCGTTCATCCGTGTTCATCCGCTGATATCTGCGGTTGAAAACTCTCAACTTCCGATGGGAGATTGGAGAAAGGAGGGCGATACACTCGAATTGCCTGAATAGGCACTTTCCCATCTGTTTCGGTAACGATTTCGAGGGTGTGTTTGGAGTTGCTCAAATTCTGAGCCAATGTTGTATAATACTCGCGGCTTGAATCTGTAATTTGTGGAGGGACGTATGAATCAACAAACATTGGTCGCACCTGCCAGGAAATTTCAAAGCCTTTAGGCGTCGGTTTTTTAGACTCTTCATAAGAATTTTTCAGCCACCAGTTTCTCGGCTCAATCACGACGCGGCCAGAGTTTGAGACAAACATTTCGTCGTTTGTACCGCTGCCGTCGTAACCTGTTTTAGAACCTACAACGTCAAATTTAAACTTGCTAGCGTCGCTGTTAATCTCAGTAATTATGGCTTTCCAATCTTCGACAATTAGCGGTTTTTGGCTGGATACTTGGATGATTGCCGGCCAAGAGACGCCAAGGCTAAGGCTAGGTCTGGTGATGGTGTAAAGTTCAGGAAATTCTGAGGGTTTTTTGCCGTCGATCGCAATTCTAGCAGAAATTGCCTTGCCGTTAAAGGTTTTATCGGCGATCGCATCTATTCTATTCCCTTCAAATTCTAAAACCAACTTGCCATCTTGCCACTTAACATCCCTGCCAACTGTATAGGTTTTCACTAAATCCTGCGGCGGTTGAGGAGAATTTGGCTTGTATCGCAGATGGGGTTTTATCAGAGCAGCTAGGAGAAAGTTTCCCCAATCGTTGAGGTGAATGCTGTCCCTCAATAGCTGTTTGGGCTGCAAGCGATTATCTTTCAAATACCTGCGCCAAGGTTCGCGAATTTCCGCGATTTCGCAGCCGTATTTATCGGCCAACTCCGGCAGCCATTGAGTAGAATGAGTGTTGTGCCATTCGTATCTGCTGACTGAATTTGGATCGTCGCTGTTGCCTGTCGGCATCCAGTCGATGTGGTCTGAATGCAAGAGTATTTCGCTAGCAGTGCGGCTGCGGACATTGGCAATTATGGCTTCGTAATCTTCACCGCCTCCGTAGACGTGAAAAATGAGCAAGTCTGGATAAAAAGGATACAAATCGTGTTCGCTGGGACGGATTAAAATCGGGGCGGAAAATCCTCCGATTGCTCTATTTTCCACAATCAAATCTGCATTGGGAAATCGCTGTCTCAAATCCTTTACTACATCTTTCCACCAATCTTGTTCTGTGATGGATTGACCGTAGAATAGGATACGCACTTGGCGGCGGTCTGTTGGAGTGCTAGCTGCAAGTAGCCCCATCGTCCTTTGAATCCTCGCTCCAAAAGTAGCACTATTTTCCATAGGAGCGGGTGGGGGGAATGGCGTATCGGCCGCTATTTTTTTGATGAGCGGAACTAACAGAAAGCTCAGACACAAAAAAATCAGCCACAAGTAGCGATAAATTTTTTTGGATTTTCTGCTATTTCCTTGTTTTGCCATTGTTTTATTTTTCCCTGTCCGTTTCACTTCGCTTAAGGTGGCTGTGGGATGAATGCTACGCGTCTATCAGTAGCTGTAACCTGCTTATGGGCGAACCTCACGAGTAGCTGTAGTGTAGGCTGTATGGAAATATATTACCAAATTGAGCGCGACAAAAAGTGATATAATGCCTGCTAATTAATTGCACTCCGATCGATCGCACGTCAAATGGATTACAAAACAGCCCGCAGTTTTCTGATCGACCAAGGAACCGCCCTGGAAACCAAGAAAAATCCCGACGCCTTCCTGATGCGTCTCAAACAAGGTCAACCGCCCGTACCCGGACAGGTGACATCGATTTTATTAGCTTTAAAAATATTGTTTGAAGGGCTGCAAGAATCTCCAATGCTCGATCGACAATTAATCTCGGCACTGCATTTACTGTCAGTAGAAGGTTTGCAGCAATTTGAAGCTGGACTCCGCAGAGGAGTTTCTTGGCCGCCGCTGCTGAAGGAAGACTTAAATCGAATTGCGATCGCAGTCAAGAATATATTTTCCGGCGTCTGGCAATAATTACCTCAGCAACCACCGATCCCCATACCCACCGCCAGCAAACTCAATTTTTTTTATACATTTTTTTCTACAATTTTTTGTAAAAATTTATGTTAATCTTGCTACATTTACCCTCGAATTGTGGCATCTTAATATAAGAATCAGTTCTCACAAACACTTGGAGAGACTACCATGAACGCCGAAGAAAAAGCTAGACAACTAATTGCACGAGAAAGGCAGCATAGCGAACACTTGCACGACTCTATGCTCAACCGTTCTTCCCACGAGCTAGAAACACATGGCGAGGGAATTGCTGAAGAAAAAGCCAGAGAATTAATGGCTCAAGAAAGGCAGCACAACGAACACCTGCACGACTCTATGTTAAGCCGTTCCTCCCAAGAGGTAGAGGCATCGATCGCACCCGATGACACTGACAAATAAATTTTGTTAACACAAGACGTACGGACACATACCAATAAACCTGGTTTTTATACCATTTTTCATACCATAACAAAGGGCTGTAAAAATGTTTTTGTATAAACAACCAGGTTTCTGAGTCTTGCAATAGTTCAGCACAGCAAAACTCTACTCAAATCGAGGAGGATTTTAGGTGCAATCAAAACAGCCCTTGCTCGGTTGGCAGCCGCTATCACAAGCATCCACGCGCAATATATAGCAATAGAAAATGCCAGGTTCTACTCCTCGCGAAAGCTTTCGAGGGATGCCAAAAGAGCTGGCAGTCCCGCTAGCGCAGCCGACACCAGAGCCTCATCTTTGTAAACTCGCGATCGCAGAATACGGGTACTTTTAGACGCAGAGGTGAAAGAGCCTCGCCGTTGGGAATTTTCGGTTTCCAGCCGCCCTAAATTTCTTGTTTCTCGCGTCACGCACAACATAGCAGTATCCTCGCAGTATCGTCAATTAATCCCTAAATATGCGCCCGTAAAATTTCTCACGGCTTGCTGTATGTTTCTATTATTACTCAGATAGGTAACAGAGATGAAACCATGAAATAATTATTCACGATAGCTAGGGATCAACTTAAACTGCTTAACGGCTTTTATTAATTTGTTACACGGCTGGTTTGTTTAAGCCGATCGCCCGCGACGACACAGACACCAGCAATCAAAATCACCGATTTTACAGGAGGAACGCGGATCAATGATGCTAACTCTTAGTACAGCAACACTTATAAGTCAAATCCAGCCGACTGTCGAAAGCTTGCGCGACGGAGACTACCGCTACCGAGACTCCTTTGCGATCGATCGACCTTTTCGAGAAATCCAATTTCGCAAACAAGACAGATACATCACCGGCAGCGATTCCGACAAACGCACGGGCAAAAGTTACTGCTTCCGGGGCATCCCCCAGCACAACAACATTATTAACATCACGGTAGCGATCGAAATTTCCCCAAAAACAGCACAGGAAACCGAGTGGAAATTAGCACCGGGAAACCCCATTAATTTCGACAGGCTTTATCCCCTGCAAGCAGGGCCGGGATTAGACTTGTACAAATGTTTGACCGCATTTTTACCACAATTGAAGGATTAGTTATATCAATTCCGGTTACACCGGAATGACTGTTGACTGTTGACTGTTGACTGTTGACTGTTGAAGGATGTGTCGAAAAACTGAATATTTGAGTGTTAACTGTTGACTCGATTTTATGATCCCGATGCAACCGGAAACGATATTATTCGTTACTTGTTAGTGGTTATTTCTTAATCGCTTTGGCTTGTTAATAACCAATAACATTCGTTAACAGTCAACAGTCAACAGTCAACAGCCAACATTTAACTCCCTAAGAACCAGCATTTTCCAATTCTTCCCGCAGCATTTCCCGGTAGACTTTCGGCAAACGAGAACTCATAGAATTGTTCTCAATTCCATATCCCAAACTCGTCCAAGTTCCCGAAAGCATCCGCAATACATCAGTTAATCTTTCCTGGCGCAACATCTCAGGAATATCAGCTTTCCAAAACTTGCGATCGCTCAACCAAGCATAAACCACAGCATCCTGATCTTCTGGTTCAAAACTGTAATCTTCCCAGAATAAAAAATTAGCACGACGTGCCTGATAGCGCTTAGCCTTCTCCTTCCAAGTCGTAGTCAGAAATTGATACCTGCCCGCTGCCGTAGTACACTTGCCTCGATTCGGGCCATTAACAATCTTCACGCACCAGTCAGGATGGCGGCTCAAATCTAATATATATTTGCCACCGTAAACAACGTGATAAGGTCGAGCAACATTCGACTCGCTAGCAGAAATAGTTCGCATCAGGGCTCGAATGTAAGGATCTCCGGTTTTTATAGCCAGCGGCGGAAATTTTCCCACCCCGCTTACCGACTGCGATAACTGCTGATTTCCCCGCAAACTGTCAACCAAAAAAACACCGCCGCCAATCACAGCGCCGATTAAAAGTATAAATCCGAGGATTTGAATCTCCGATCGCCTCAGCAAACCTATTTTTCGACGGCCGAATTTCTCAGCTTCCAGCAAAGTCATTTCCATTTCCGAAATTTCGACCCATTTTCGCGCCGCCCGCATCCGGCGCACCCGAAAATCGTATTGATATAGCGGCGCGGCTACCAGCGTTAGACTCGATAAAACCCCCGCCAATTTGCTCAACCAGAAATCTAATTCACCCGCTACGGCAACATTGGTCAGAGTAGATATTCCTGTTAGTAACTGGGCCGGATCGATCGATCGCGCTGGCCAATAAAAAATCGCAAGTTGCACCAACAGCGACAGATTAAAGGCAAAAAAAATCACTACAACAGCATTCAAGCCTTCTCGCAAGTGCGATCGAATACCCGTATGCCGGCGCTTGAACTTGCGCGCCACGCGAAAGCGCCCCGGCAGCATAATTAGTAAGGGATTTAATATTTTGACGGCGAACAAATGAAACACAAAAAACAAAGGCAACTGAATCAGCCAAGCCGCCAGCAGTAGAGTCAGAAAGCCGATATAGTCGCTGACAAAAGGAATGCCCCGGCGAAGGACAAAACTAAAACTCTGAGCGAGAGCAAATGCCCTTAACCACGAAATCGGATAGGGGAACCAAGCTGGCCACTTGAGAGTTTTCATGCTGAGAGAGGGAAATTTTAACGGCGAATCGTAAAACTATTAAGATTTTGCCAGATTTGGCGATCGGAAAATTGTTGTAGGGTGCGTCAGCCCCAATCTTTGACCCAACTCACATCTTGCACCATTCTCGATAAGCCTTTTTTGGGCGGGCAGGATGCCCAACCCCTACTCCCCACAAGAAAATGCACTTTTTGTGGAACAGGCCGGAAAGCCTGTTCTTGACAATGGTGCAACATCTCAGATCCAAATCAAAGTGTTTTTGGTCTGACGCACCGAACCCAAGCGAGGCTAATTCAATCAAATCACACTGGCAAACAACTCCTCAAAACTCTTTTGCGGAGCCTCCGACTTCGCCACAATTTCCACAACCTTGTTGCCAGAAGTGGGCTGAAACAGCGCCTCCACGCACACTTGGGCTACCTTGGTGCGGGGAATGCTGCTCTCAAACATTTTGTCGGCACCAGTCATGACGATCGCATCTGAATTATCCTCATTTTTGAGACCGCCCGGACGGACGATCGTATAAGTCAAGCCGCTTTTTTGCAAATACTCCTCGGCTTGCTTCTTCCAAACGAGAATCAGCCAGAACAAATTTAGCGGGTGAAAAAACTGAGAGACGCACAGAGAAGTCACCAGCACAAAATGCTCAATGCCCTTAGCCTTAGCTGCATCCACCAAATTTTTAGTACCTTCAAAATCCACCTTGTAAGGCGCTGTCGGGTCAAAACCAGGGGCCGCCCCTGTCGCACACAGCAATACCGTACTATCGCCGATAGCATCGCCCAGGGAAGTCGCATTTAATACATCACCAGTAACTAACTCAGCCTCCGGTGGTAAAATTTGTCTAGCTGTGTCTAGATTTCGGACTAAGGCGCGCACGGGAATACCTCGCTTGACCAATTCTGCGACGATGCGGCGACCAGTCTGACCTGTGGCTCCTGCTACAAATGCTTTCATAAGTCGAGTTATGCTGAATTAGGGTAAGTTTTGTTACTATCAATTTCTCAATTGTAGGGAGGAAACTTCCTTAACACATCCCCAACCGGATCGATTGGCGTGTATAACAGGAGAGCATACAATGAAGCAGGATTCCGCTGAATATCAAACTGTTGAAGCTTCTGACGAAAATTACTGCCCAGATGGGAGTTTCCAACAGCCGGAAAGTGGAAGCGCGGATGCAGGAGAGGAAGTTGAGCCGATTTGGTTTCACACGCATTTTGAAGACAGCATGGAGATGTATGCCGATGCGGAGACGGTGGCGCAGCATTTGAACAACCACAAGACTTGGTTTTGCCAGTGCGCTTCGCCGATGAAGGCCGAGCCGCTCGGAGAAAACGGCTATGATTTATTAATCGGGCGTTTTGGGGCTTTCGGCTACCGTGTGGAAGCGAGAATTGGTTTAGAGTTGCTGCCGCCGGATGCTGAAGGCTGCTATTTGATTAAGACTATTCCGGTTCCGGATTATACCTCGCCTGGGTATGAAGTGGATTTTCGATCGGCAATGAAGCTAGTGGAGATACCGTCTCAGGAATTTGCCGCCGATTGGCCGAGCTCGGAACGTGCTAAGCTGCCGCCTGCGATTACCATTACTACGTGGAAGCTGGATTTGGCTGTGGGAGTTTGCTTTCCTAAGTTTATTCGATCGATGTCTCAACCTTTAATAGAAAAAACCGGCGATGCGCTTTTGGAAAAAATCATCAAACAAGTTAACCGGCGCTTGACTTATAAAACTCAGGTTGTTTTTCACGAAAGTTTGGGCATTCCTTTTCCGAAAAATCCTAAGAAACATTAACGAGACTTACGCTCTAAGCTGTACTGCATTTAAATTGTATGTTAAGTGCGGGATCTCCTGCCCAACCCCTACTCCCCACAAGAGTAAAGATTTATTTTACTCTGCAATTTAAATGCGGATTAGCTTAACTCACATTTGTAGGGTCTGCACTGCACACACTACTCATAAGTTAGACTTCTGCGTGAACTTTCACTCGCACAATGGTAGATTAAATTATTGGGAATAACTGATTGTGTATGGGTTGGGATCACGAGTCTACAGTTGCTTTTTTGAAACTGATATCACTGTCTCCGGGTGCTTAGGGGGCGCCTTATGCCTATGTTTTTGAATCCAATACTTGCTTGAGCAGTTAATCCCTATCATCAAGTTATTGCTAATAAAATTTAAGGGTAAGGTCATGATTGCATTTGACATATAGCAATCCTTGCAGGAGTCGTATTTTTTTTACCCACTCCAACCCTCCCCGAACCCGCTGGGAGTCCGTAAGAAACTCACAAATGATTTACAATTGCTATATGCTGATTTCTTATCACCGGAATTAGTTTTTATTATGGGTCAATTTAGCACAGGGTTAGACACAATAGTTTCAAGTCAGATGCCATCAAGTTCGAGAGCATTGTTATTAAAAGATTCTGCTTCTGTCATAATGCTTTCCCTCCTTATTTCCTCATGATTAAGCAATGTAGCCGACGCAGTTCAAAGCGGGTTCCGATCGCCCTCCGAAACCAGCAAGTGTCTCAGATCACAAGGCAGATCGATCGCCCTCACTGCCCAAAAACCTAAAATTATGTCACCTTAAGTAAGGGGTTATAAAATAACTCTTGCCATATCCCTAGAAAGTTATGACAACGAAACTAAGAGCTACACACACAGAGACAATGGAGAGAGACTTGCACCAGTTGAGGGCAGACCAAGAACTGATTCTCAACCAAGTAGACAATGCGATCGCTCTGTTCGACTCGTCTGACTGCTTAGTTTTGTTTAACAAAAAATTGGCGGGAATCTGGGGACTGTCCCCAGAATGGCTGGAAACAAAGCCGAAGTGCCACTTACTGTTTGCGGAAATTGTCGATCGGGGTTATTTGTCTGTTCAACAGTGGCAAGAGTTTCAGCAAGCACTCGAAAAATCTCAGCATGAAAGTTTATCATTTTATTTCGAGCAATCCAATGCGGTTTGTTTGGAGGTGTGCGCCACGATTACCAACAGCGGCGGACGGCTGTTTACCTTTAGAGACGTTACGGTATACCGAAACTCCCAAGCTAGCTTGAACGCAGAAGTCAGGCGGCTGAGCTTTCTTTTAGGTTTAACCGAACGCCTGCAAAAGTCTGACAGTTTGCAAGAAATAGGTCAGTTTGCCCTCACCTATTTAGTTGAGGCAATGAATGCAGCTTTCGGAGATGTTAAGGTGATTAACGGCAAAGGAAACGATCGCCAAGCGTCGGCGATTTCCAACCAAGTTTCTAGTCAATTTTTGGCTACTTACGGGGAACCCGTAGTCGCAGGAATGCAAGAATTGCTCGACCAAGGCATTCCCTACGGCATCGGTTTGCTGTGGGAAGTGGTGAAAACTGGTAAACCTGTGTTTGTCGAGGATTATGCCCAACATCCCAATGCCGTGCCGGAATTTCGGCATCCGGGAATCGGACAACTCGGCATTTTTCCGATCGCAGCTACCAACGGCACGATCATCGGAGTGCTGACGCTGGAGTCCCGCAACATCAAAAAACTGCAAGCCGCCGTCCACCAAGAAGTGCTGGAGGCTGCTTGCCGGACTCTGGGGGCGGCGATCGAGCGGGCTCAGACACAAGAGAACCTGCGCCAAGTTAACGAAGAATTAGAGTATTCTTCTCAGTTGAAATCCGAGTTTTTAGCCTCAATGTCCCACGAACTGCGGACGCCTCTCAACAGCATTCTCGGCTTTTCTGACTTGCTGCTGCGGCAAACGGCCGGACAGTTGAGCGATCGACAAATCAACTATGTAGAACTGATCGAAAAAAGTGGCCAGCACTTGTTGCAGCTAATCAACGATATTCTCGATCTTTCTAAAATTGAAGCCGGGAAAGTAGAACTAAACTTACAGCCTGTTCGCGTTCAAGAACTTGCGACAGACTGTATGAAAATGATGCAGCCACGGGCAGACAAAAAGCGGATCAGTTTGTCTTTAGAACTCGACTACCGCATTACTAACGTTTTGCTCGACGAACGGCGAGTGCGACAAATTCTAATTAATTTACTTTCCAATGCCATCAAATTTACCCCTGAACAGGGACAAGTTAAACTCAGCGGGCGTCTGGTCTACGGCAGTGAAATAAACGGCGACTACCGGCCGGATTGTTCTCCTGTAAATGCCAGCACTCCTTATTTTTGTTTTGAGGTTAAAGACTCCGGCATCGGCATTCCTCAAGACCGCTGGCACTTGCTATTTCGACCTTTTCAACAGGTGGATTCTTCGCTGACTAGGCGGCACGAAGGTACAGGTTTGGGTTTGGCTTTGACTAAGCGTCTGGCAGAATTGCACGGGGGAACTGTTTCTTTTCAATCTGTTTGCGATCGGGGAAGTCTTTTCCGCGTTTGGCTGCCCTTGACGGAGATGCGTCAACAGTTGGGAAACTTTGCTTCTTGTGCTTTGGATACCAAGTTAGTTCCTGCTTCTGCGATTGCTTTACCAATTGCCAGGAAGCGGATTTTGGTTGTCGAAGACCAGCCTTTTAACCAAATGTTAATTTCTGAGGTGATGGAATTGGAGGGGTACGGGGTAGAGATACTCGCGGATGGGAAGGCGATGGCCGATCGTATTCTCGCCGCCTCAGCAGCCCCGGAGTTGCTGCCGGATCTAATTTTGATGGACATTCAGTTGCCGGATGTTGACGGCTTTGAGTTGATGCGCCGAGTGAAAGCAGATCCTGTCTGGGATTCGGTACCGATGATTGCGGTGACGGCGATGGCGATGCCCGGTGACAGTGAGCGATGTTTGGAAGCTGGCGCTTCTGCTTATTTGAGTAAGCCACTGGATTTGAATTTGACGATCGCTACAGTCCGTTCTTTTCTTGGCTAACAATAATTATTTGCAGTTCCAGCACTGCCCTTTATGATAATTGATAACAAGAAAGGTTAAACTCAATAGTAGATAAATATCTATATGACTTGCCCGCACTTGCCTCCGAAATCCGGTTCCTACCAAAAATATCGAGTTTAGTAAGGAGAAATATAGGAATCAACCAGTTTTCGAGCTTCCCCACGCGCAACTCCCGAGCTAAATTCAATATATTATATCATATTCCATGTCAAACAAGTCGCCCTGCATCATGTTGGTTGATGACGAGCCAGCTAATCTGATTTTACTGGAAGAGTTATTGCTCATGAAAGGATACGCTACAGTATCAGCGCTATCTGGCGCTGAAGCCCTCTCCCTTGCCCGGGCATCTCGACCCGATTTAATTTTATTAGATATTATGATGCCGGAGATGAACGGTTTTGATGTGTGCGAGAGCCTGCGTAAGGATACGGCATTGCAAACTGTACCGGTGATTTTTTTAACTGCCCTCGATGACGATATGTCTCGCATCAAAGGGTTAGAAATGATGGCCGATGATTATTTGACAAAACCTTTTAACAGTCGTTTGTTGCTGGCAAAAGTTGAAAATATTTTGCAGTTGAGTCAAATGCGATCGCAAGCTGTATCTTCCCAATTCCACCAGCAGGTAAAAGAGCAAAGCAAACGCCAAATCGCCGCCGCTTGGGAAGCCAACGAATATCTTTCAGAAAAATTTCAGCTATTTGTGCCAGAGCAACTTCTCGGACGAATTGCGCCGCAAGGAATAGAATCTATTCAGTTGGGCAATGTCACAGAAGAAGAGCTGACTGTTTTATTTTGCGACATTCGCGGGTTTACTACGATCGCCGAATCTCAACAAGCTCGCGAGACTTTTGAATGGTTGAACGCTTTTTTTACTAAAATGAACGAGTGCATAACGTCTCACGGCGGGTTTATTGACAAATACCTAGGCGATGCAATCATGGCAGTATTTGACAAGCCTCATTCTCACGCCATGAATGCGATCGAAGCCGCAGTAGCAATGCAAGAAACTTTGCAAGAATTTAATGCCAGTCGCCATAAATACAATTTAGAATCTCCCGTCAATATTGGTACGGGAATTAACACAGGTATCGGCATGATCGGCACTTTGGGTTCCGATCGCCGCATGGACTCTACAGTCATCGGTGATGTGGTAAATACAGCTTCTCGGTTAGAAAATTTAACTAAAATATACGGTTGCCAAATTATTGTTAGCGAAAATGCGATCGTTCGTGCGAGAGAATTTCTAAATGGCATAAGTTCCAACTCCTACTCAAAAGAAAGTCTATTATTAAAGTGCGACTTAGAAGTGGAAACACAGGAGAGTATTATTTCTACTTCTGGGGCGACTGCTGCTGACAGCCATTTGCCCAGCAACAATTATTATTATCGCTGGATCGATCGAGTAACCCCGCGCGGCAAGCAGCAAGCTATTGAAATCTACGAAATCTGGGCAGCCTCCTGTCCCGACTCGGAGGCAAAGCAGCTTACCCAGGGTTTATTTGACAAAGGAATTCAAGGATGGCAATCCGAAAGATTTGTCGCAGCCTTGGGATATTTTCAGCAACTAATCGAACAAAACCCTGCTGATACAGTCGTCCGTTTTTATATAAATCGCTGCCAGGAAAAACTAGGTTTACTACCTGCAAATAGCACTTCATAAAGATTTAACTTTTAGAGCGGGCTACAAGGGGAGCATCTCAATGAAAGCAGCTAAGCTAGAAATTGGAGTTAGGAGTCATATCAAATCCGTTAGCATCGGAATAGTAAATTCAAGTTCGCTGTTCACTGTTGACGGTTGACTGTTCACTGTCCACTGTCAACCGTCAACCGTCAACATCATGTATGAGTGTAACCGGAAATGATATCAGGAGGAAAGAGGAAGAAGGAAGAAAGAAGGAGCCAGAAGAAGTGTTTTTACAAATATGAGATGCTCCCAGCTACAAGCCCACCCTACAATAGTTTAGACTTATTGCAAAAGTCCCCCACTATCCTGCGTTGCGTCTATGGTTTCCCTATCAATGAAGGATTTATGCAATAAGTCTACTGTAATTGGAGTTCGCATCAAACAGTCGTCAAAACTTGCTCTCTCAACTTCCCGATCAACTCATTCACCCCCCCCGCATTCAAACGGTAACTCAGAGGATGAGCGATCAAATAAGCGGAACTTTCAAACAAAACATCAATTTCCACCAAACCATTTTCCCGCAAAGTTTTGCCAGTCGAAACCAAATCCACAATTGCCTCCGACATACCCGTAATCGGCCCCAATTCCACAGAACCGTAAAGCGGCACAATTTCCACCGGCAAATTCAAATTGTGGAAATATTCCCTGGCACAGTGTACGAACTTAGAAGCAACTCTACCGTGAGGAGGCAAATCCACAGTTCGTCGATAAGAACTAGATTCCTTCACCGCCACCGACAGCCGACATTTGCCAAACTTTAAATCAATTAAATTAGCAACTTTCGGCTTTTTTTCCCGCAAAACATCATAGCCAGCAATCCCCAAATCCGCTTGACCGTATTCCACATAAACCGGCACGTCGTGCGTCCTTACTAGCAAAGCTTTGGCAGTGCCTGTCGGGTCATATATTTGAAGTTGTCGGTTAGATGAATCGAGAAAAGCACTGAAGTCTAATCCAACCGATTTAAACAGCCGAATGCTATCTCCTAACAATCCGCCTTTGGGAAGTGCAACAGTAATCATGTCAATTTTTAGAGGGTAAATTTCTTAATTTTGGAAGGGGGAGAGCGCGGCCTAAGCATAAACAGCTTTTACCAAACTCAGAATAACACATAGAGTTCCTAGGGAAAAATAAATTTCGGGTATTGCTCTATCCTTTGTTTGGGTATATATTATATTTAGTAAGTTTTTATTTCGTCACGTTTTTCAATGGCGGTCGGTATGGAAAACAATCAAGAATTTGACGGGAATTTTCACAGTGTAGACCCCGATTCCCTGAAAAAGATTACAGTAGATGAAATCCTCTCAGGCGGTGGTGTAGAGAGGGACGAAATGGACTATACAGTAGCTGTACCTAGCGCTAACCACGCCAGAATCCCCAGGGACAGAGGCTTCTCATCTCATATGAAATCCAGCGTGTTCGATCGCGCCCCCCGATCGCAGTTTGCAGAAAAACGCGGAACGCTGGGAGGCTGTTAATGTAAAATGCTTGCAGAGACTGGTGCAGACAACGAGCCGATCGCCTGATCGCCATTGTGTGTCACGCTTTTGTATATTCAACTCTAAAACTTAAAATTGCACGGGCGATCGGAAATAGCTAACAGCTACATTATGACCAAATTGACTCTGGTAATCGGCAACAAAAATTATTCCTCTTGGTCGCTGCGCGCTTGGCTGGCGATGAAACAAGCTGGACTGGAATTTGCCGAGGTGAGAATCCCCTTAGACTGGCCGACAACGCATGAGGAAATTCGGCGCTATTCTCCTTCGGGAAAAGTGCCAGTTTTAATCGACGGCGATCTGAAAGTGTGGGAATCTTTAGCAATTTGCGAATACGTTGCAGAACGCTTTGCACATGATTTGTGGCCCACAGATGTAGCCCAACGGGCGATCGCCCGTTCCATCTGCGCCGAAATGCACGCGGGCTTCTCAAATTTGCGCGAAAATATGCCGATGGACTGCCGCAACCGCTATCCGGGAGAAGGGATGACTCCCGGTGTAGAAGCAGAGATCGATCGCATCTTTTCCATTTGGCGCGAATGCCGTCAAAAATTCGGAACAGGTGGTAATATGCTGTTCGGAAAATTCACAATTGTTGACGCTATGTTTGCCCCCGTTGTGATGCGTTTTGTCACCTACGGAGTTAAATTAGATTCAGTAACAAAAGCTTATGCGGATGCGATTTTGTTCTTGCCTGCCATCCAGGAATGGGTAGCAGCAGCTTACAGCGAAACGGAAAGTATTCCACACATTAAAATCTAGGAAAAATCAGTTTACTTAACCTAAAATCTCAAATCTCAAATTTGAAATCAGGATGCGGATTCTTTTAGTTGATGATGAAGTTGAGTTAACTGACCCTTTGAGTCGAGTCTTAAGCCGCGAAGGTTATACAGTTGATGTGGCATTTGACGGAGCAAGTGGCAGCAATTTAGCAATGCAGGGCAATTACGATTTGCTAATTTTGGATTGGATGCTGCCGAGACAAACCGGACTGGCAATTTGCCAGAAGTTGCGATCGCAAGGAAGGAGTACGCCAGTGCTATTTCTCACCGCCAAAGATACCGTAGACGATCGCGTACAAGGACTCGACGCCGGTGCAGACGACTATTTAGTCAAACCTTTTGAACTGCGAGAACTGCTAGCCAGAGTCCGCGCCTTGCTGCGGCGGCCTCCTACTTTTGATGCCGAGGTTGCTGTCGGGCGGCTGCAAGTTGCAGATTTACAGCTAGACTACGACAATCAATTAGCTTATCGGGGTGATCGTACAATTGACTTATCAGAAAAAGAATGTCAGTTATTAGAATACTTAATGCGCCATACCGGTCAATTGCTAACACACGAACAAATCCACCAGTATTTGTGGAGTGAAACAGAAAAACCCAGCAGCAATGTATTAGCCGCTCAAATTCGCCTGCTGCGCCGCAAAATAGAAGCCCCGGGCGAATCGGTGCTAATTCACACAGTCTACGGCAGAGGCTATCGCTTTGGAGAAGCCAATTAAAAATCATAGAAATTGTACAAAAATCCTTCTTCCCTCTTCCCTCTTCCCTCTTCCTTCTTCCTTTATCGGGAAAGTATGCACCCTACACAAGCCTTTACGTATCTTGACAAACCAAAGTAATTACTGTCACCTCCGGCGGACAAAATAGCCTTCCCGGCGCATAAGTCCCCAAACCGCGATTCACGTACAGCAAATTACTCCCAACCCGATGCAAACCGCTAGCCCATTCCCAGTGAGTAACTACTCGATCCCAAGCCGACACAAAAGGAATGAACTTTCGGATTCGTTTAGGAATAAAATAGCCAATTTTTCTGACCCAAGCGTACAAAGGGCCGATACCAGGAATAACAATTTGACCACCGTGAGTGTGCCCAGAAAACTGCAAATCAATCCGCCAATTTTGCAGCTTTTCAGCAGTATCAGGATTGTGAGACAAAACAATCCGAGGAATCGCGGGATTTAGGGATGTCATTACAGGTTTAGGCGCAAAATCGCCCGACCAAAAATCTGCTAACCCAACTAAAGCCAATTCAGAGCCCAAAGGATAGATTGCTTCGTTGTACAAAACCCGAATTCCGACGCTATTTAAAGCCTTAGTAACCTCTCTTTTTGCCTCCGGCCAATAGTGGTCATGATTGCCCAAAACCGCGTAAATTCCCACCCGACTTTGCAAGTTTTTCAATCGCTGCACTAAGCCGTAAATAGGTGCGGGGTCATAGCTAATAAAGTCACCAGTTAAAAAAATCAGGTCTGGTTCGGCTTCATTGGCTGCTGCAATCGCCTCTTCTAGCAACCATTCCGACAGTCGCACCCCGTCATAGTGAAAGTCTGTAAGCTGTACAATTTTAGTACCGGATAGATTTGCTGGAAGATTGGCGATGGGTATTGTTAAATACTCTACTCGCAGTTTTCCAGTTAATAACCTGTGCATAAATCTAAGGTTTATTGGTTACAGAGCGCCACCTCTAGCTTAGCAAATAAACAGGCAAGACTGCAAAACTAGATATTCTTCCCTTTTCCTTATATCCTCTGACTAATGACTACAGTCCGGGACGCAAAAAGTGGAATTTCCTCAAGAGAATTCAAACAGAAATGCCCAATTTTTAGTTAGACTTTCTTGCAAAATTGTTTCGGTATTACCCGCCCAACTAATACAGCATTTCTATTATAAAATTATGACTTCCGTAACAAGCTGTTTAAAACGCGATCAATTCTCTTCAGACTGGCATTCCCCGCCCCGCATCTATATTCTTTTAGCAATTGTCAAAGCTGAGATTGGTGCCGATCGGGAGCATGTCACTTTTGCGATAAGTATTTATACTTGTGCAGTTTTTCGAGGTCTACCAATTAAGCTATTTAACAATACTCCGGACAGTTTTTAAAGAGGAATGCGATCGCAATAAAATAGAGAAGTGAAAAAAGTGAGTGCAATCTCAA
>NZ_JAUBOY010000077.1:0-18142 GCF_036700465.1 Microcoleus sp. T3_A4
AAGCTAGATGATGGGCTGACCCGTCCAGTCTCTATATCTGTTGTTCCTCTTCATTGTAAAAAACCTACACTTGTAAGGGAGAGGGGGGTTGGCCATACCCATTCCCGATTACTGATTACCGATTAGCAATTACCGCTTTGAGTCGATTAATATCAACTTTAGTTATTAACTAATTTTGACATTATGAGCGAACAAGCTAGCGAGCTAATCAAGCAGGGGATTTCGCAATATCAGGCACGCCAATTTGAGGCGGCGCTAGGTTCTTGGCAGGAAGCGCTGGCGCTGTATCGCTCAATGGACGATAAGCGCCGATCGGGTGCGGCGCTGGGTAATATGGGCGTAGCTTACGAAGCGCTGGGAAATTATGCTCAGGCGATCGACTGCTACCAGCAGCATTTGGCGTTAGCGCGGGAAATGGGGGATCGCCGGGGCGAGGCAAATGCTTTGGGAAATCTGGGCAATGCTTGCTGTGCTCTTGAGGATTTTTCTGGTGCTATTAATTACCAGCAACAGCGTTTGGCGATCGCGCGGGACACTGGCGACGGGCGCTCTGAGTTGGAAACTTTGGGCAATTTGGCGCTAGCTTACGATGCTAATGGAGATTTGCCTGGTGCGATCGAATGCTATCACGAGCAGTTGTCGATCGCGCGCACCAGCAAGGACGATCGCATTGAGCGCAATGCTCTCAAGAATTTGAAGCTTGCTTACAAGTATTTAGCAGATTACGAGAAGGCCGACGAGTACCGACAGCAGCAATTGGCGATCGTCCGGGAACTGTTTTTAATTGATAAAAATAAGAGTTTTGTACAACTTGCAGAAACAGTGGGTTTGAATCCGATTGAGGATTTTGCTGGGGCTAACTTAAGCGGTTTTGACTTGCACTACACTGATTTTAACGGTGCGGATTTGCGCGAAACCAACCTCCGAGGCGCCGATTTGACTTTGGCCGATCTCAGCGGTGCTTTGCTGAGCGCTGCTATTTTAATTGATGCTAATTTGTGCAATGCTAATTTGCGGGATGCTGAACTCAGCAGCGCCAATTTGAGCGGTGCTGATTTGCGGACAAAGCTGCCCCGTGCGAATTTGAGCGGTGCAAATTTAACCGGCGCTAATTTGAGCAGTGCTTATTTACCGAATGCGATTTTAGTAAATGCAAATTTGACAAATACTGATTTAAAAAATGCTGATTTAAGCGGTGTTAATTTGAGTGGCGCGAATTTAAACGGTGCTGATTTGAGCCGCGCTGATTTGAAAAATACGGTGGTTAAAAAGGCGAATTTTTATGGTTGTGTCGGAATTTCGGAAGCCGTGAAGGTTGAATTGATGGCACGGGGCGGGATTTTTGAGTAGAATTAATTGGAAAGGTTGGTAATTGTAGAGGGTAAGAAAAGCTATGACTGCCGTAACTGCAAAACGATTCTCGATCGCCGAATATCACCGTTTGGGAGAACTGGGATTTTTCGCCCCCGATGAGCGAGTTGAATTGATTCGCGGAGAAATTATCATTATGGCTGCTAAAGGTAGGCTTCACTCTGTTTGCAACAGTCTTTTACTTGAGGAGTTAGTCATTTTACTGGCAAGACGCGCTCGCTTGCGCGTACAAGAGCCGATTATTTTGTCTGATGATAGCGAACCAGAGCCTGATGTTGTGATTGCCCGCAATCGAGCCGATCGTTATTTATCTTCTCACCCGCAGCCTGCTGATATTTTGTTGGTAATTGAGGTTTCCGATTCTACGTTGAAGTACGATCGCACAACCAAGTTGTCTCTCTATGCTGAGACTGGGATTTCTAATTATTGGATATTTAATTTGGTTGACAATCAACTGGAAATGCACAGCGAACCTTATCAGAAACAAAACGGGAGTTATAGTTATCAATTGCAACGAGTTGTTTTGCCAAATCAGACGGTGATAATTCCGGGTTTTCCAGAGTTATCTCTGGATTTGTCTTCCGTATTTCCAGTCTAGGCTTCCTTCGATGATATAATGCACTCATTGCGATGGCTACACCCCGGCTTGCGCCTACGAACTCTTCACCAAAGTAGCACTATGACTGCTCAAACTCTCGCTCCACCGGAACAAATTGTCCAGCTATCGGGTATCAGTTGGCAAACCTACGAAGCTTTGCTTGCCGAAATCGGCGATCGGCAAATTCGACTGACATATAATCGTGGCAATTTGAAAATTATGGTACCTTCTCCAGAACACGAACTTTACAAAAAAGTAATGGGTCGATTTGTTGAAACCCTAGCAGAAGAATTGGAACTCAACATTGCCCCCCGGGGTTCCACAACTTTCAAGCGTCCTGAACTTAGCGGTGTAGAACCTGATGAATGTTTTTACATCCAAAATGTTAGTGCAGTTAAAGGCAAAAAAAGACTGGACATGAATCAAGATCCGCCCCCGGATTTAGTGGTGGAAATTGATATTACCAGCCGTTCGGAAAATAGCTTGCAGGTTTATGCGGATTTGGGAGTGCCGGAAGTTTGGATTTATAATGGATCGCGACTCAGAATCAACAGATTGGAAAATGGAGAATACGTTGAGTGCGAGATCAGTTTAGCATTTCCCAGCTTACCGATATTAGAGATTGTCATATTTTTGGAACAAGCAGAAACAATGGAGTATTTGGAATTAGTGAAAGCATTTCGGAATTGGGTAAAAAGCCAAATTAAGCCAAATCAATGACTGGCGGATCAAATTAAACAAAGTTTACAATTTTACCCCAGGGAAAAAAGCTGTGTTGTGATAAAATAGAGATGATAAACTAATTTAAATATCAATTACAGGCTGGGAGTGCCAGCAATTCTACCCGATATGCGATCGCTAGAGTCTCACAACAAATACCCAGATTGCTTGTGGATGCAATTTGAAGCAATTCCAGTTCCATCGGTTGCACCCCAAACCCAGCAGCTCGACATTCACTTGAGCCTGAATTTTAACGAGCATTGGGAACCCCTGCTAGGTGGTCGCGTCAAATTTGGTCTGCAAGGCGGAACGCTCAAACTCCATCTAGAAAACTGCGAAATACCCGTAGCATCACGTCAGTTAGTCGGTTCTTTCAAGCTTTTGCCAATAGGAGAAACCCTGGCTATTCAAAGCAGTGCAGAAATTTTAGTAACCGAAAGTCAGCCGGGAGTTCAGGGCGGGGAAAAGGCGGAAAAAACTAAGGAGACAGAGAGCATATTTTGTCAGGTTTCCACAATCAGCGATGATACAACGCCAGCTTGGATTTTTGCAGTAGAACAAGGCAAATCAGTATTAAAAGGTTTGCTAAAAAGTGCTAAGCTGGGAGAAATTACTGCCAAAGAATTTCGGATTGCAGCGGCTTTTGAAGTGGCTAAAGAAGATATTTATCTCACAGATGCTGAGGGTTTGTGGCCGCACGAAATCACGCCAAATCAACATTCGGTTTTAGAAAGAATCCTGACGATATACCTGCAAGAAAATAAACTCCAACCTGCTCTCAGTTGGGCGCTATTATCCTACAATTTACCTCCGGTTGAACCGCGCGAAGTGGAAATTATCCCGGAAGCTGAATCGGAATTGCAGGAAATGGTCGATCGCATTATTTCCGCTGAAACCGACAACTTTGTGGAGTTGGCAAAAATTGCCAATCTCAACCCCGCACTAGATTTCGCAGGTGGTAGCTTGCGTGGAACGACTTTAAGTGCAGTGGATTTTAGCAGCGCAAATCTCGATCGGGTAAATTTCCGGGGTGCAACCTTAAACGATGCCGATTTCAGCGACGCCAACCTGCAAAATGCCAAATTCGGCGGTGCAGATTTGAGTGGGGCTTTCTTAGGAAATGCTGATTTAAGCGGTGCAGATTTGCACAAAGCAAGTCTAGCTTTAGCTAACCTCAGCGGTGCCAATTTGAGCGGCGCCAATCTGCTGGAAGTGAACTTAACAAATACTAATTTCAGTGGTGCGAATGTCGAGTCAGCGAGGTTTGGGAACAATTCAGGAATGGATGAGGAGATGCAGGTGAATTTACAGCAGCGAGGCGCAATTTTTGAGGAGGTTTAGCCCGTAAGTGCGACATCCCTTTTATTCATCCGCCTCGATTGTGGCACGGGCGTCACGCCTGTGCGATGGAATTTCACCTTTAAACAACCGCCTCTGAAGAAAGTTGCTTCTTAATGCTTAACTCTGTAACTAAATTTATAGAGAGTGAGGAACCGTAGCTGTTAAGAGGGTAAACAGGCATTTCTTGCCAACACTGACGGCAAAACCAGTATACTTGAGCTTGGCGAACGTGACGCAGCAGTTGATTGGTGCAGCAAGGACAGCTTGTCATAAAAACCTCTTTTTTATCGAAAGTGTATTTGTCTCTTGTTGCCAAGTGCTGTAAGCTGGGTTGAAGCTGCAACTCTATGAATGTAGAGGTAAGAAGTAAAGATTTGGTAAAGAATACAAGCTTGTTAAGGAATTGATGCAAATCGAAATCTTTCGTAAAAATAGCAATAACTGAGAGAAATTGTATCCAACAATCCCCAGATTTCCAGAGAGGATATTAAGATTGTCAAGTCTTAAGAATCCTGCGTCTGCCATACCAGGGAGTGTCAATCATTCCATCCCAACATCTCTGCCACTTTTCCCGGCAGGGTGGTGGCTTCAAATGGTTTGCCAATTACCCCAGCAATACCCATTTCGGAAAATTTAGCCATATCGGTTGACATAACTCTTGCTGTCAGCAGAATCACTGGAATAGATCGAGTTATGGGATTGGATTGGAGACTATCGTACACAGCAAACCCATCCATTCCCGGCATTGATATATCCAGCAAAATAGCGTTAGGTCGTTCTGTTTGTAGGATTTGTAAACATTCTTGTCCTGATGCGGCCACCAGGGTGTCCCATCCCGCGAGGTCTTCCAGGCACAACTGTACCAGTTCGCGGAGGTGTTCTTGGTCATCAACGATGAGAATTTGTTTCCCTTTGTTTTCGGGCAGGAGACTGTCATCATAATTAGCTACTGGCAAAGTGTTCATTTTTTTTGTTGATTATAAATTAATTTTTCGGTCGCCAATTGCGTCTCAACTGCAAATTTGAGCAATTGCTCAAATTTGCAGTTGAGAGTTGAATCCGAACTTCGGATTGCTCAACTCTCAACTCTTTAGCAAGCTGAATTGTTAAACTATCCTGGTGTATTTCAGTTACATAGAATTCAGGATGTACGCGGTGGGGCAACGGGATGAGACTTTGAAATCCACTAGGAAGGTAATAACCTTCTACTCCTGCAGCTTTGGTAGGTTTGCCTTGGATTAAAACAGTTTCTGGAGTGATGTGGAGATTCAATTTGACAAGATGAATGTCATAAATGTGAACTTTAAGTATCAGTGTCACATCCTTTTCTTGAATTTTAATACCTGCGATCGGTTTTTCCTCTGTATGAGCAATCCAAAGTGTGGATTGCTGACAATCAGTGGGCAAACCGAAAAAGGAACCTGCGAGATCCTGATTTATATCATTCCAAGCCTGAAAAGCATTCATTGACTCTCCTCCTAATGCAAAGAACTTTTAACTGCATAACAGAAGACTAAATAACAACGGTAAGGAATTGGTAAAGATTCCGTTATTGTTACAAAACTTCACAAAACTGGTGAAAGTCAATCAACCCATCCCAAAATCTCTGCTACTTCTTCCGTCAGGGTGATGGGTTCGATCGGTTTGGCAATTACCCCAGCTACCGCCATCTGGGCAAATTTAGCCCGATCGCTGGGCAAAACTTTCGCTGTCAGCAGAATCACTGGAATCGATCGGGTAATCGGATCGGACTGCAGGAGCTCGTACACAGCAAACCCATCCATCCCCGGCATAGATACATCCAGCAAAATGGCGTTGGGTTGTTCTATTTGCAGTATTTGTAAACATTCCTCTCCCGATCCTGCCCCCACTGTTTCCCATCCGCCTAAATCTTCTAAGCAAGCCTGCACAAGTTCCCGAAGGTGTTCTTCATCGTCAACAACTAGAATTTGTCTGTCAGTCATGGGATTTTGGATTCGAGATTTTGGATTTGGGATTGATGCTACAGATTAATCTCAGCGTTATTCAATGATTGCTAAGGGTAGGGTGAAGCAAAATGTGCTGCCTTCACCTAAGATACTTTCGGCCCAGATTTTGCCGCCATGCTGTTCAACAATACTACGACAGATTGCTAAACCTAAACCGGTGCCTCCTTTTTCACGGGAGTCGGAGGCATCGACTTGCTGAAATCGCCCAAAAATGAGTTCTAGTTTATCGGCAGGAATGCCTCGCCCGCGATCGCTAACTTGGAACAGCACAAAGTCTGTCTGGTTTTGGGCACTCAGATGAATTGTGGAATCGGCAGGCGAGAATTTAATTGCATTACTGAGCAAATTTGTTAAGGTTTGGACGATCGCATCTCCTGTTGCCCAGACTTCGGCAGCGGTGGGGGTAACGATTAATGAGATCTGCTGTTGAGTAGCCAGCGCCTGAGTGCTATCTACTGCTTGCTGCATCAAATCGGCGGCTTTGCAAACGGTTTTATCCATAATTCCCCGCCCGGAGTCTAGGCGCTCCAAATCTAAAATATCATTGACCAGATTCACTAATCGATTGGTATCGAGGAAGGCAATTTCAATCATCCGTCTAGATTTTTCGGGCTTTTTATCATAAACTCCACTTTTTATTAGTCCCAATGACATTTGAATTCCTGCCAAAGGAGTGCGAAGTTCATGGCTGACAATGCCAATGAACTCATCTTTAATGTGTTCGATTTTTTGTCGTTCGGTAATATCTTCCCCAATGCTGATCGTGCCAATAATGTTCCCCTCTGAATCTTGCAGCATGGTATTGTTCCAGGCAATAAATCGTTCTTCACCCGATTTTGTCAAGATAAAATTTTGATAATATGGATGATAGTTGTGGGCTAAAACTTCCGAAAAAACAACTTGAACCGATTCTTGATTAGAAGAAGGCAAGAATTTTTTAAACCAATTTTTTCCGATAACTTCTAGGTGAGTATATCCCGTAATTTTTAAGAAGAAAGGATTAACGTAATTGACATTTGCCTCTATATCAAGTCCGACAACAATCAACTGCACGTTATCCAAGAGCGATCGCCAGCGTCGTTCGGCTTCTCGGATCGTGGCTTCGGCTTGCTTACGTTCTTGCAGTTCGACCTGAAGTTGTCGGTAGAGTTTGGATTGCTGAATGGCGATCGACAATTGGCTGGCAATCTGTTCAAGTAATTCTATTTCCCACGATTGCCATTGACGAGGTGCTGTATTTTGGTAGATAGCTAACAAACCCCATAGATTTTCTCTCAAAAATATCGGGAAAACTGCATAACTTTTTGCTTGAAATTGTTCCACTAGCTCGATATGACAGGGTTGAAGTTCAGCACTGTAAATATTATTAATAACCAAAATTTCATGATTGCGGAATCGACCGCCGTCAGTTTCTTGCAGATAGGTATCTACACAATTTTTTTGAATATCGCTCCCTATCAGTTTTACCCAATCCTCACCAACTGACTCCACGACAAAATCACCACTCCAATCAGGATTAAAGCGGTAAATGACAGTGCGATCAGTTTGTAATGTCTGCCTAATTTCAGTAACAGCAGTATTTAGAACCGCATTCAGATCCAAAGATTGGCGAATCCCTTGAGTAATCCTCCATAGCAAATGTTCCTTTCGGGATTTCTGTAGTAAGGCTGCTTCCGCCTCTTGTCGAACTTCTTCGAGGTGTTTCGCTACGGTAATATCTTGATGAACGGCCACTAGAACATCGCCATAGTCGGAATGATTGAACACACAGCAAGTTGCACTGCACCAAAATGGAGTCCCATCTTTCTTGACATTCTGAACTTCATAGCTAAATTCACCCCTTTGTAAAACGGCAGACCGAATGGCTTGATTTACATCTTCAGGACTGACCGATTCGTTGCCATAGTTGAGAATCGAAACGTGCTGACCGTTGAGTTCGCCAAAGTCATAGCCAAACATCTGCTCAAATTTAGGATTGGCATAGACAATAACTGCATTCTCTGCTCTTACTAAGCAAATTCCTTCCGCCATGTTGCGGGTAATAACAGCCTGAAGCTCCAGCATTTGTTCGGTTTGTTTGAGTTTAGTCAGATCGCGCAGACTGACGATAACGCCTGAAATATTTTCACCTGCATCACGTAAAGGTGTATAAGTAACGCTCAAAAACTTCCTGACTAAATTGGGAGAGTCAAACCACTTTTCATACTGAATTGTTTCTCCAGCCAAACATCTATCTAAGCGAGGTTGGATGAAGTGATCAAACAACTCTGCACCCAGGATATTCCTAACAGAATTTCCGAGAACTTCGCTTTCAGATTTGTTGCACCAACTCAAATAAGCTTGATTGGCTATTTGATAAATATAGTTAATATTCATCACCGCAATCCCATCTGTTGTATTGAATAGGATGCGTTCATATTCGCGGAAGACTTCTTCAGTACGTTTGCGATCGGTGATATCAAATACGCTAGAACGACTCATCATGAAATTCCCGGTTTCATCATAAATTGCTGTAGCATTTAGGTTTATCCAAATGGGTTTTCCGTTTTTATTCAACATCTGAAACTCTAAATTGTTGATGTACCCTTGTTTTTTAAATAGGGGAAAGTAGTGAGAAAAAATATTTTTACTTTCAACTGTCATAAAATCAAAAAATTTCTTTTGGTGCACAACTTCAGCGCGGGTATAGCCTAACCACTTCAGTTCCGTATCATTAATCATAATTATTGTTCCTGCTGCATCTAGGGAATGATAGCCACAGGGAGCATTATTATAGAGGTCTTCCACTTGATTGATATATTTTTGCAAGCTATGGTTGACTTCAGTGAGTTCTGCTGTCCGTTCTACGACTCGTTGTTCGAGTTCAGCATTGAGTTGTTGTAGGGCAATTTCTGCTTGTTTTTTCTCCCTCAGTTCCGTTTGTACTCGCTCAAATAAATCAGCTTGCTGAATAGCAATTCCCGCTTGAGTTGCTAGCTGTCGCATGAGTTCAATTTCTGAGGGTTGCCATTCGCGAGGTTCTGCACACTGATGGGCAATCAATAATCCCCAAAGTTCTTCTCCCTTAAGGATAGGAATAACCAGGTTAGCTCTCACTTGAAAATTGGCCAGTAATTCCAGGTAACAAGTATCAATTTCGGCAGTATAAATATCAGATTTAGAGGTGAATAAGCCTTGTTTGAAGGGTTCGACATAGCTTTCACCCAAGCAATGATCGTGTATCTGAGTTGATAAGATTTCTGTCCATTCTGAACCAACTGACTCTACCACTACCTTTCCGCTCCAGTCTGGAGCAAATTGGAAGATAATTACGCGATCGCATTGCAGAATGTTTCTGAGGTCAGTTACCGTAGTGTTGAGAATATCTTCGAGTTTGAGGTATTCGGGGAGAGAACGTGCTGTTTTAGCCAGGATTCGCTGTGGCTGTTGTTGCCATTTCCCATAATCTTCATCAGTATGTTCTATCATTAATCTACTTAATTAATTACATTTTTTAGATTGAGGCATAAACCGGGTTTTTACCCCTCGTGCGTAAGTTCTATTTAAGTATTTCTCGGCTTAAGTAAAGGACGAGAGCGCTTGATTCGGCTGAGTACCCGCGTGACTAATTCAGGCCCTAGTACCGGCTTGGTAATAAAATCATCGGCTCCCGCTGCAAAGGCTTGTTGGAGAGATTCTGGATCGGTATGGGCTGTCACCACTAAAATCGGTAAATTTTCCCATTGGATATCTTGTCGGACGACTTGACACAATTCTAAGCCGCTGACGATCGGCATTTCTAGATCCAGCACTACTAAATCGGGCTTAGTGCTAATTAACACCTCCCAAAACTGCTGTGGTTCTTTGAGATTTGTCACCTCAATTCCCCAAGGAGTCAGTAACGCTGATAATTTAACCAGCATCACAGGGTCATCATCTACGATTAAGACTTTGGCTTCTGAAGTTTTAGGACTGGGTAGAACACGGGCGATGGCTCGAAAAATTTGCTCGGTGGTTGCAGGTTTGTGGAGAAATTGCTTAGCACCTAAGCGCGATACTGCCAAGCGATCGGCAAGACTATCTCGTCCGGTAAAAACGATTATAGGAAGAGTAGGCGATCGCTCGGTCAATTCTCGCAGTAGCGTCAATCCATCTTCCTCTGTCTCTGCAAAGCTTAAATCTAGTAACATCACATCGGGCATTGACAAAGCAAGACGCGATCGGGCAGCAGTAATATTCGGCGCAATTTTCATCCGCAATCCCCAAGCTTCGGATTCTACTTTCAATCGCTCCGTTAATGCAGCATCATCATCAACTACCAAAACCCGATCGTTGAAAGTTGAAATAGTAGAAACTGGTACAGCCGTTGGTGTAATCGGTGTTTGGGCTAATTCCTGCTGTAATCCTGTCACCAATTCCGAGAATTCGGTAATTTCCTCAGCAGTGAAAGAGGGATATTTGATTAGCAAATGCTCTGCCGAGCGTGCCAATTTCGAGCCTTCTGGATAACCAAAAGATCCCAGAGAGCCTGCCAATTTATGAGCTTCATGTTTTGCCGCTTGCTGTAATTCTGTTTCTAAATTTCCTGCTAATAGAGCAGTTTTTGCCTGTTCCAATACAGCAATTTGTTGGTTGAAGCCTCCCCGAAACCGCTCTAAAATTTTGTCGCTCTCGGACTTATCTACCCCACGAGATTGATATTTTTGGGTGCGAGCAATCCGAGGATTATTTGAACTAGACGACGCAGATTGGGGGTACGGTTTAAGTCGATAGCCCATGCCATAAACTGTTTCAATGATTTCTTCAGTTAAGCCACCTGCCTTCAATTTCTTTCTGACATCCTTAATATGAGTGATAATGGCGCGATCGGTGGGTGCGTCATCAAATCCCCACAGACGATCCAAAATGGTACTGCGGCTAAAGATGCGATCGGGATTTCGGAGTAATAATTCCAGCAGATTATATTCTGTCGCTGTCAGTGAAATTATTTCTTCGGAAAAAGTCACTCTACCAGACTCTAAATCTAAACAAAGATTTCCCCAAGTCAATGTATTAGCCGCTAAATTATGAGTAGAATCTCCTGGGGAAAGTGCTTTACTCCGTCGCAACAAAGTTCGGATTCTTGCCAGTAATACTTCCGTAGCAAAAGGCTTGCTGATGTAATCATCGGCTCCCGCATCGAAAAGAGCCACCACCTCCGCATCTGAATCCTTTGCCGTCATTAACAGGATCGGTTTGCAGCAGCCTTGCGATCGCAATTGCCGACATAGACTAATTCCATCTAGCTTGGGAACCTGCACATCTAACAAAATCAGGTCATACTCAATTGCCGCTGCCAAGTCTAGGCCCGCTTGTCCATCATTTGCCCTATCAAACCCGTAATGATTTGCTTCCAACACCTGTGCCAGTGTTGCACTCAGCCCTCCATCGTCCTCTACGAGCAGAATTTTTATCGGAGACTTCTTCATTTTGGCTGTGCGGTTCAATTCCCATGCGATCGACGCGCTTTAATGTCAGGCCGAAGCGTGGCTTTTAACTCAATCAATGCTACTCCTTACTACTGCTTTTATCTTACCATTTTTGCATTCCCATCACATAAAAATTACTGTCACTTCCGCAGTTTACATAAAACGTATCGCCCTTCCCTTCATCTGCGTTCATCCCCGTTTATCTGCCTGCATCTGCGGTTCAAAAAAAGCGTGAAGCGAAGCTATCCGGAAGGGGATCGCCCCAAAAAGAGCGATCGCCCTCCCAAACAAATTATCCTTCATCCTCCGACTTTACAGGAGGACGCCCAGAAATCACAATAAATCCCACCGACTCAAGAGTCATGTGCGGGCGGCGAATCCCAGCTAAAACCGCTTCACTCAACAAACTTTCCGTACTGATTTCCTCAGCCAAAACCGATTCTAAAAGTTGTTCGGATTTAGAAAGTCGATGCAAGCGCAACTGCAATTGATTCACCCGGTTTTCGAGTTGGATAGCAGCAGTGACAGCAGATTGCTCGCACATTTCCACAAAAGCCGATCGCCCGCGCAGCAATTCCTCCGATACCACCCGTCCCTTTTGACAAAAATCATCCCATTCTAGCGGATCGACAAAACTGTCAATCAGCGACGTGCGATTTTTCGACAAATTGTAATCCCGATTCGGCCCGCCTTTCCCCTTATAAGCCCGCTGCAAAATCGCTAGAATTTCCGCATCTTCCACCAGTGACATTTCTTCGCTGCGAGCATCTACAAACACAGTTTCAAAAATGGGCAGAAACAGAGCATCAGCGCGGCGCTGCAAAGCTTTCAAGTTGTAATTTTCGATATTTTGTGCTTGCAAAACTTGCTCGGCCGGCTGCACATCAGTCTGGATGGAATAATTAAACTGAAAGCCGAACCACTCCTTCCCGGGCTCCGCATCCCAACTTTCATCATGCCGCCACATAGCAAAAGCTTGACCGCGATCGTCCCAGCGAATATAAGAGCCAAGTGCATCGATCAATCCCTCACCAATTCGGTAAAGAGCGACATCCGCATTCTGATAAGCAATCCGGCGATTGTAACTACCATATTGCTGGCAATAAGGAACCAATCTGGTCATCAAATCGTTCGAGGGAATTAACGTTTTTTGAGTAGGTTTATAACGCATCAACCCCGATACACTCGGATGTTCTATTTGTTTGAAGTGAAGAGCTTGACAAATCCAACCTTCAGTAGCCCGCTGCATTTCTTTATGCTTAGCATCGCAGTTATCGAGAGATTCAAAATACTGAGATGCGCTGTCATCAAGAGTATCAATTTCATCGAGAACGTACTGTTCATCAATTTTGATTTTCTCTTGTTCGATTTCAGTTTTAATCGCTTCAATTTCGCTGGATAAGCCCTTGCCTCCCTCAGCAAACAACTTTTCTTCAAGTTTGAGAAGTTTTTCCTCAGCATAAAACTGAAGGCTGGCAATAGATTTGTTGAAGATATCAAACCCATCTTTTAAAACTTGGAACCAAGCTTCGTGGGGACTCTCCGGCATATCCGGGCCTGCAAACAAACAAAATTGCACTCCCATTTTGCTACCAATGCGATCGACTCTGCCGAGTCTTTGTTCTAACTGATGGGGAAACCACGGCAAATCGAAGTGAACTAACCAATCTGTCAATTGCAGATTTACCCCTGCTTCTGCCGATCGATCGCACACTAAGATAAAGCAATGGGGTTCAGTCTTAAATCGCTTGAGACTAGCCTCAACCTCATCAGCCGATTTTGTCGTGTCATGGCTGGCGATCGCATTTTTACCAAAGATTTTAGTTAAATTTTCCGCAATCTCTTTACAAGTTGCAGTAAAACTGGTAAAGATCACAATTTTCGGAAAACGCTCGCCTGGAATCGGCCGTTTAATTTGCTGTTGAATTCTCGACAGCAAATCGCGAGGTTTGCTGTGATACTCGCGCGGAACCTTCAAAGCAACTGCCAAAAATCGGAGAATGGCGATTCGTAACAAACTCAGTCGATCGAGTCCTTCCTGGGGCTTTTCCAGGGTGTTGAGCAAGGTTTCCAGCATTTCCCTTTCTTCGGGAAACAGCTCCGTTTTGGTCAAAATTGCTGTGTCATTTTGTCCAAATTCGCGATCGAGTTCTGGAGTAGATTTTTTCTGCAAGCGAGCTTTGACAACCCGTTCTAAAACATTCAGCCAAGTACCAGAAGCGCGGAAAAACAGCAGAAAAATTCTCTGATATTCGCTCGACTTAGGAGCGACTGTGCGCCATTTATCGAGTACGGTTTGAATTTCCGACCACTGTTCATCATTCAGATCATACTCAGTTTTTGGGACAGCATCTCGGTCGAAAATCACATCCTCAACCGCATCCCGGCGGTTGCGAAGGATGCGGCGGTGCAGGCGGTAGGTATCTCTAACGTGAGTGCGAATAGTTCGGACAAGCCCAGCCTGTTCTGCTGTTTCTTTAGTTTTCAAACAACTTTCTAACTCTGTTGCTAATCCGATTAAATAATCATCTTTGGCAAAAATAGTACGGAGTTGAGCGAGTTTTGTTTCCAAAACAGCAGGCTTGGCATTTTCTCGAAAATCTAGCAAAGCGCGACCGATTTCTTGACGGTTTTGTACCTGTTCTTTGAAATTTTCCAGGTCATCAAGACGGTAGGTTGTCGGGTCTAGCAAGTGCAGCATCGTTAGAAAATCTTGCTCGTGGCCGAGAACTGGCGTTGCAGATAATAACAATACATTTTTGCTTTTTTGAGCTAGTTTCTGACAGAGTTCAAACGACTGCTGCTGAGCCCGATCGCTCGAATTTGCCATTGCTGCCACATCATGCGCTTCATCCACAATCAGAAAATCTAGGTTAGCATTGCGGCTAACTTGATTGATTTCGCTAACAGCAACAAGCTGCACTCTGTCAGCAAAATGAGACAAATAGAATTTATTTTCCAACTCCTGCCGCCACTGTTCGAGCAGGTATTTCGGAACCAGCACCACAGCGCGTCCGTTGGGTTCATCTAGCAGAAATTGGCGGAGAATTGTCCCGGCTTCTACTGTTTTTCCTAGTCCTGGTTCGTCGGCTAATAAATAGCGCACGATTGGGTCTTCTAGGACGCGCCGGACGACTTCAACTTGGTGCGGATAGAGGTCTATGTTAGCAGAAATTAAACCCGTCATGCCGCGGCTGACGGCCCGCTGTTCGATCGCAGATTGAACGAATGCCAATCGGCGATCGTGAAAATACGGCGTTTCTTGACCTTTGACTGCTAAAATGTCGATCGGATCGGCGATCGGGATATTGCAGCGAACGTAAAGTTCGCTTTCAACAGCTTGCAAACTTTGGCTGTCGGGGAGGTCAATTTCGTACTCTAATTTATCTTCATCCCAGTCATAAACTCGACCGATAATCCACCTTTCCTGAGTGGTACTCCAGAGGTAGCAGCGGGTTTGGCGCTGAAGTCTGGCTTCTTGCAGCAAACCCAAGGGTACAGTTTTGCGGATGCGGTTTTTAACTGAGCAAAAATATTCAACTACGGCATCGGTACGCGATACCTCGACAACTTTTCCGACTCCCAAATCGTTTCTGGGCGATCGAACTAACGAACCAACATCAATCATAATTTCAGCCTGACAATACTTACTAGAATACAGTAAACCTTTTCCAGTTAAAAATTTTAGCAAAATGCGATTTTTTGCTGCGTCACTTTTCTAGTTCAGTGACAGTCAATCTAGTATTCTGAAAACAATAAGTTTAGCATGGCAAATAACATTTTGGTAATTGAATAAATATGCTAGCAGCGAATAAGAATAAGTAATTACGAGGCAGGAAAAATAACGCCTGGATTACCGGATTCCCATTTCGGGTATTTCTGCATAACATTGGTATAAATTTCCGACTCTGTAAACCCTGCTAACCAAGCTTGTAGCGGAGGCCAAGGCTGTTCGTTGAACCAATTTAGATCGGTATGAGCGAATTGACGGACAAAAGGTGCGATCGCCCTATCAGCCAATGCTACATTGTTACCAAATAAATATTTAGTGGCGCTTAACTGTGCATTGAGTTTGTCGAGGAATAAAGAACCTTCATAACGATGTACTTGGGCATCAACACCGGGATAACGATCGGGGTACTTATAACGGTCAAGATGATATTTAAACCTATCATCAAATAGAGCGATTAGTTCTAGCATTTCTGCAACAGAACCTTGCTGTGGTATCAACCATTTTTCAGGATCATTTTGCCTCAATGCCCACAACATGATATCGATACTTTGATCGAGTACGCGCCCGTCAACATCAATCAATATTGGTACTGTACCTTTGGCAGATACCTCCAACATCTCTGGTGGTTTGTCTCGCAAAACAACTTCCCGCAACTCACACACCCGATTGCTAACCATCAAGGCCAAGCGCGCCCGCATAGCATAGGGACAGCGGCGGAAGGAATACAAAATCGGGTATGTTGCTGACATATAATATCAATTCCGGTTGCACCGTCTGTGATTGTTGACTGTTGACTGGTGACTGTTGACTGTTGACTCGATTTTATTATGCCGATGGCACCGGAAACGATATAATTAGTCGATCGCGCGATCGGGTTTTTCGGGTCAGAAACCCGGTTTCTTTCGATATTTCTCGTCGCCAAACCAGATTTTTCGTAGAAACGGGGTTTCTTTAAACTTAGTGAATAATAATATTAGTCGATCGCACCATCGACTTTTTCCTTCGCATCGTAGCGCGCGCCTATATGTACTTGGTTGCGACGCTTAGCAAGCTCAATCTGACGTTGACGTTCTGATAAGGCTTGTTTTTTGGTTTCAGTTTTGGAGTCATGACAATGAGGACAACTCACACCAAGTACAAATAATTCAGAAGCCTTATCTTCCTGACTAATCGGGTGACGACAACCGCGACAAAGTTCATAGTTACCCGGCTTTAAGTCCTGACCAACAGAAACCCGTTCATCAAACACAAAACATTCACCTTCCCAACGGCTTTCGGCTTCCGGCACCGTTTCCAAATATTTTAAAATTCCGCCTTCGAGATGATAGACTTCCTCAAAACCTTGACTACGCAAAAAAGCAGTAGATTTTTCGCAGCGAATACCACCGGTGCAAAACATTGCCACCTTGGGTTTATTGCGTAAAGCAGTTTCCCGCAGCGCCCATTCAGGTAACTCAGAAAAGCTTTTTGTTTTTGGATTAATAGCGCCTTCAAAAGTACCCATAGATACCTCGAAGTCGTTACGCACATCAACCACAACAACATCGGGATCGTCAAGCAGCTTATTCCACTCCTCCGGCTTAACATATTTGCCAGCCATGAGGCGGGGATTAATGTCCGGTACTCCCATCGTGACGATTTCGCGCTTCAAGCGTATTTTCAGGCGGTAAAAAGGTGCTTTTTCCGAGAAAGATTCCTTGTGCACGAGATCCGCAAAACGTGGGTCACTACGCAAGAATGCCAGCACTGCGTGTACGCCCTCGGACGGGCCGGCAATAGTACCATTGATGCCTTCTGCGGCCAGCAAAATAGTGCCTTTGACGTTGTTGTTGTTGCAACAATCGAGTAGCGGTGCTTTCAGGTCAGCAAAATCGGGTAGTTCAACGAACTTATATAAAGCAGCGGTTAAGAAAGAAGCCATAGATTGAATTTATAGCACTAATTTAATTTTCATACTTCTATGAAAATTCAGTCAAAGCGGACGGTGGGACTCGAACCCACGACGTTCAGCATGGGAAGCTGACATTCTACCACTGAATTACGCCCGCGCTTAGTGTTTTTTACCTGTTTTCACCTTCTTTGACTTTGGAGGCGCAGCGGTAAAAAATGACTAGAAAAACATTGTACAACTATTTTCGGATTTTGAGTATAGCATTTTGACAATCAATTTTGGCCGATCGCCGATCGCACAGCGGAGCCATGAACTACGGCGGACGAGCAAATTGTCATCGCGACGAAAAGCTTGCCCGAACCTTGACAAAGAGTTAGCGGCTTCTGCGCGCACATTCTGATCGCGATCGAACTGCATCATTATTTCACAGCGCGACCAAAGCTTCCGCAGTTTGAGTCTGCCGCCATCCCATCGCCACGAACCGCACCATAAACTCCCCATCGTTCACTTTTCTCACCAACATCGGTAGCGCCACCGCAGAATCGCCCTTTCTCACAGCCGTTACCCCCGGCAGCCTGTCTTGAGAATCCGAACTTTGCAGCGCTGCTGGGATTTACCTAATTTCCCTCCGCAAATTAAAACATATTTTTGTTACTTTTCTTTAAGCTTTTAGCAATTATTGCCGGATTTTGGGAAGATAAAAAATTTTCAGTTATTAGATTGGGTCTGCAAATTAACAGCCTCAAACTTCAACACCAGAATAAGTTCAGGAAGTAATTGCTCAATAGAAGTAATATTCGCAACGGCTAATCGACGATACTCTGGAAATGACTCAAAATGTAAAACTGCCTCAACAAGCGGTGATGAAGCAGTTAGAAAATAATCCAGAGATAGTTTACATCCACGGGGCGCTAGCGACTTTGCGTGAAGCTAAGCTATCCCACTCTTAATCGCCACAACCTGCCTAAAAACGAGATTATAGTAATTTCAAATAAATGTGAGACAAATGCAAGATGATGTAAAATTAAGAAAAATTGTTAACTCGGAGCCGAA